>JADGGV010000239.1 GCA_019689775.1 Gemmatimonadota bacterium | reverse complement strand
CCTCATAACGCTTCCGTTCCGTAGCCCCCGACTACCCGGTTGCGGACGTCTCGGTTCGCGCGAACCGCTCGACTGGATCCTGCCCACGCTCGAAGAAGCCCTCCATCCGGTAGACGCACCGATTGTCGACAACGTACTCGGGCCAGGGCGCGACCGCGGCGGCCGCCGGATCCGCGGCGCTTACGCCATGCCGGAAGACCCCACGGGTGAGGCCGTTGCGGGCCCCGGTCGCCGCGACGGAGGTACCAGGCTGGGCTGGATGGATGCGGAAAAACCGCACGATCTGACCGGCTGTGTTCGCCGTATGTGCCGGGCTCGGCGCCTGGCGACCGCGTGGTTGAGGCGCAGCCGGCGCGGGATGAACGCGATCGCCTGGTCGAGGCCGCACGGCGCGGGGTCCGGATCTGGGCGGATGGCGGGGAGGTGCGGTTCATCGCGGAGCCCGGTCCTGCGACGACGGCCGGTTCCTCCTCGCCGGGCATGCCCTCTACCGCCGTCCCACCGCCAACGTCGCGCCCACGTGGAACGCGCGCCCCGGCCCCGGCTCGTAGTAGCGCGCGCCCGCGGCATTGATCACGACGGACGTGTTGTGCTCGCGGTCGAAGAGGTTGGAGATACCGACGAACGGCGCCACGCTCACCCCACCGACGCGGACGGCCGCGAGCCCGGCGCGCGCGTCGAACAGCGCGTACGCGGGCGAGGCGGCGGTGTTCGCGTCGTTTACCTGCACGCGCGAGACGTAACGCGCGTCCAGGTCGACGTACCACGCGCCCGGCTGGATGGAGAGCACGCCCTCCGCGCGGTGCGGCGCGACGCCCGGGAGGAGGTTGCCGTCGTAGGCCGTCTCGCCGACGCGGTACGTGCCGAAGCGCGCGTCCGTGTACGTGTAGGCGACGCGCCCGATCACCGCCGGGATCGGCGCGAACGACAGCTCCGCCTCGATGCCGCGGTGCACGGCCGAGCCTGCGTTGCGAAAGTAGGTCCGCCCCGGCGCCGTCGGCACCTCGAAGCCGATCAGCTCGTTCTCGACGCGGGCGCGGAACAGCGCGAGCTGGTAGTCGAGGCCGGGGCCGAGCCGGCCGCGCGCACCGACCTCGACGCTGCGCGTGTGCTCCGGCTCGAGCGTCGGGTTGAAGCCGCCCGCGCCGGTCGGCCGGTTCGCCAGCTCCGTCGTGGTCGGCGTCTGGAACGACGTCGCGTAGTTGCCGTACAGGCGGAACGCCTCGGCCGCGTTCCACACCACGCCGAATGACGGGCTCAGCCGGTCCATCGAGCGCCGGCCGGAGTCGTCCGGGTTCGTCGCCGTGACGAGCCGGTCCTTCGCCTTGAAGCGGACGTTGTCGTAGCGCAGGCTGCCGAGCACGCTGACCCGATCGGTGACCGGCGCGGAGACCTGCGCGAAGCCGGCGATGCTCGCGACCGTCTCGACCTGGTCGAGCGTCAGCGTGCCGCGCGTCCCCTGCTCGTTCGTGTGGTTGACGCGGTCGTCGTGCTGCGCGTCGACGTCGCTCCCCACGGTCCAGAGTACGTCCCGCCCGGCCACGCTCAGCCGCCCGCGGTAGAGCGCGCGCACGCCGCCGCCGCGTCGGTCCAGGTCGATGAACGAGACCGGGATCGGGTTCTCAAGGCTGCGCACGAGGCCGTACGTCGACAGCTCCAGCTCGCCCGGCTCCATGCGGTGCCGCCAGAGCACGCCGAGCTGGGCCTGGCGCCCCGCCTCGCCCGTGCGCTGCCGCACGTTGTTCGCGTACGCCTGGAACCGGTCGACCCGCAGCAGCGAGTCGGACAGCGAGCCGGGGTTCTTCGCGTCGTAGTCGACGAAGTTGGCCGTCACCTGGAACCGGTCGCGCTCGCCCTCGACGCGGAGCTGCGCGTCCGCCTGCGTGTTGCGCGCGTCGCTCGAGGCGCGGTAGCCGTCGTAGCTCAGCCGCGCCACGTTCGCCTGGTACGACACCCGCCCCGCCTGCCCGCCCGTCCGGCTCTGGAGCCGCAGCAGCCCGTTCGCGCCGTTGACGATGCGCAGCTCCTGGAGGATCGGCACCGCCGGCGGCCGCACCGTCTCGAGCTGCACGACGCCGCCGGCCGCGTTGCCGTAGACGGACGCCGCGGGCCCGCGCACGACCTCGACCCGGCCGAGCGAGCCCATGTCGATGTGGTTCAGCGTCGTCTGCCCGTCCGGCAGCGTGGCCGGGATCCCGTCGAGCAGCACCTTCACGCCGCGCACGCCGAACTGCGCGCGTGCGCCGAAGCCGCGGATCGAGAGGCGCTCGCCGAGCGCGTAGTTGTAGCGGTTGTCGACCTGCACGCCGGGCACGGCGCGGAGCGCCTCGTCGAGCGCAAGCCCCGCCTGCGCCCGCCCCTCGCGCCGCGCATCCACCGCGGCCACCGCGTACGGCGTTCGCGCCGTGGGGAGCGGCATGCGCAGGATCGTGACCGTGAGCGGCGCGAGCGGTACGGGCCGGAGCGAGTCCGGCACCGTCGGCCTCTCCTGCGCGCGCAGCGCGTGCGGCGCGCCGAGCGCCGCCGCGGCGAGGATGAGCACGCAGCCGGCCCGTCTGGGATGGCAACGCATATGTCGTCTCCTCCCGTGCGGCGCGAGGCGGTCGCGCCCGGCCGCACCTGAAATCGCTGCTGGTACCCGATCCCGCGGCCCACGCTCACTCCACAGCCGGCCGCACCGGCCGGGCGCCGGCCTTCCGCACCCAGCGCGCCCCCGCATTGTCGAAGCCGGTGGCGACGACGAGCCCGCGGCCGCCCAGCCGCTTTTCCACGCGCGCCGCGAGCGCGCGCGCCGCCGCATCCCCCTCGACGAAGCCGTAGACCGCCGGGCCCCACGACGACTGGCCGGCGCCGGCCGCGCCGCCCGCGAGCATCTCGTCGATCAGCTCGCGCACAAGCGGGTGCGCGAACGGCGCGCCCTGCACGTCGCGGAACATCTCGCCGACGCGGCGCTGCACCTCCGTGACCGCGCGGCCGAAGCCGGCCAGGTCCGCCTCCACGAGCGACGGCAGCAGCAGCACGAGCACGAGGCGCGCGATCTCGCCGATCAGCGCCGCGGGCGGCGGCTCCAGCCGCCGGAACGCCCGCTCCTCCGCCCCGCCGCTTAGCCCGCGCTCGACGTCGGGGATCGCGAGCACGCAGCGCCAGCTCTCGGGGATGGAGCGGCGCAGCACGAGCGGGCCGGGCGCGCCGCCGTCCGTCCGCCGCCCGCCCTCGAGGATGAAGCCGCCGTGCTCGAACGCCCAGGTGCCGATCGCGGAGCGGCGCGCCCGGCCCACCGCCGTCGCGAGCGAGGCCGCATCCCCGGCCACACCGTGGAGCAGCGCGAGCGCGCGCGCCGTCGCCAGCGCGAGCTGGGTGCCGGAGCCGAGCCCGGCGTGCGCCGGGATCGCACGCCGCAGCCGCAGCCGCGCGCCGCTGCGCAGCCGATGGTGCTCGAGGAAGCGCCGCGCGTACAGCAGGATCCGCTCCGCCTCCGGCCCGGTCGCCTCCAGCTCCGCCGCCGGCCATGCCTCGAGCACGAGCGACGGCTCGCGCAGCGCCATCCCCGTGCCGCCGAAGCGGCGCCCCAGCTCGCCCCGCAGGTCGATGAGGCCGAGGTGGATTCGCGCCGGCGCCTCGACCACGACCGGCCCGCCGGCGCTCATGCGCCCGCTCCGGCCAGCGCGGCCGCCTCGCGCCGCACGTGCTCGGTCAGCAGCGCCATCGCCTCGCGCTCCCGCGGCCCGGCCGTCTTGTCCACGACGACCTGGAGCTTCGCCAGCTCCGCCAGGATCTCGTCGATCGGCAGCAGCCGCGTGCGCGTCGCCAGGATCGCTGCCTCGAGCACCGCGTTCCGCGCGCGGTTGAAGCCGATGAACTCCCGCCGGACGCCGCGGTGCACGACGTCGCAGCGGAAGATGGCGCGAGGCCCGCTCGTGTCCGCCTCGCGCACCTCGACCTCGCGCCACGAGCACGCCTCGTCGAGCATGACGCCGCGCACGACCGTCGCCGGCGAGGCGGGGAACTCGGGTGAAGAGATCGCGCCGCGCGCGAAGTACATCACGTCGTCGATCAGGTGCACGACCGCCTGCCCGGTGGCGACGAGGTTGCGAAACGTCGTCGTCTCCCGGTACGGCTTCACGATCAGCTCCGCGTCCCCCCAGACCACGCCCATCGGCGCGAAGTTGACGCGTCCCGTCGCGTCCATCGTCGTGACGATCGTCTCAACGATCATCGGTTCCTCCCTCCTCGCTTCCGTCGCGGGTCAGGTCGCGGTAGTCGGCCAGCAGCGCACGCGCGACGGGGCCGGGCCGCCCCGTCCCGACCGCGCGGCCGGCGACCTCGACCAGCGGGACGATCTCCCGCAGGCTGCTCGTCAGGAACGCCTCCGTCGCCCGCGCGAGCGCCTCCGGCGCCAGCTCCCGCTCGAGCGCCGTCCAGCCGCGCCGGGCCGCGAGCCGCAGCACCGCGGCGCGGGTGATGCCGGGGAGCACGCCGCACGAGAGCGGAGGCGTGAGCACCTCGTCGTCCACGACGACGAACAGGTTGCTCGCGGCCGCCTCGGCGAGGTGGCCGGCGGTGTCGAGGAAGAGCGCATCGTCGCATCCCGCGGCGCGCGCCTCGGCCACGGCCACGACCGCCTCGAGGTAGCCGAGCGCCTTGAGCCCGGCGGTGGCGCGGTGCTCGTCGAGCCGCCCGCGCGCGAGCGCGGCGCGGATCCCGCGCTCGTGCCACGCGGGGTCGGGCCGGTACGGCCGCGCCGTGATCACGACCGTCGGCGCCGGCGCCTCGGGCGGCGCGAGCCCGTCGCCCGGGCCGCGGCTCGCCGTCAGCCGCACTGCCGCGTCGGCCAGTCCGTTCGCGGCGACCGTAGCGCGCACGGCATCGGCCAGCCCGTCCGGGAGCGGCAGCCCGATCCGCTCGGCGCCGCGCCGCAGCCGCTCGAGGTGCGCGCCCAGCGCGAAGACGCGGCCGCCGTACGCGCGCATCGTCTCGAACAGCCCGTCGCCGAGCAGGAAGCCGCGGTCGTAGACGCCGATCGCCGCGCGCGCCGCGTCGACCAGCTCGCCGTTCATCCAGACGACGCCCACGCTCATGCTCCCGCAGGGGCGCCCTCGAGCGCCAGGAAGTTGCGCAGCAGCGTGTGGCCGTGCTCCGTCAGGATCGACTCCGGGTGGAACTGCACGCCCCAGATCGGGAACTCCCGGTGCACGAGCGCCATCAGCTCCTCCGTCAAGGTCGTGGCTCGCGGCTCGAGCGCGCGCGGCAGATCCTGCCGCGGCACGATCAGCGAGTGGTAGCGGCCGGCGCGGAACGGGCTCGGGATCCCCGCGAAGATGCCGCGCCCATCGTGGTAGACCGGCGACGCCTTGCCGTGCATCGGCCGCGGCGCGCGCACGACCTCCGCGCCGAACACCCACGCGATGCACTGATGCCCCAGGCAGACGCCGAGCGTCGGCGTGCGCGCGCCGAACGCGCGGATCACGTCGTTCGAGATGCCGGCCTCGCGCGGCGTGCACGGCCCGGGCGAGATGACGATGTGCGACGGCGCCAGCGCGGCGATCCCCGCCAGGTCGATCGCGTCGTTGCGGCGCACCTCCGTCTGCTCGCCCAGCTCGCGAATGTAGCGGGCCAGGTTGTGCACGAAGGAGTCGTAGTTATCGATCAACAACACCATGCGCGACCTCCAGCGCCGCCACGAGCCCCGCCGCCTTCGCCAGCGTCTCGAGGTACTCCCGCTCCGGCTCCGAGTCGGCGACGATGCCGCCGCCGACCTGGAAGTAGCACCGCCCGCCCCGGACCACGAACGTCCGGATCGCGATGCTCGTGTCCATCGCGCCGTCGAAGCCGACGTAGCCGATCGCGCCGGTGTAGACGCCGCGCCGCGTCGGCTCCAGCTCGTGGATGATCTCCATGGCGCGCACCTTCGGTGCGCCGGTGATCGAGCCGCCGGGGAACGTCGCCCGCAGCAGGTCGACCGGCCCGAGCCCGGACCGCAGCCGGCCGCGCACCGTCGAGACCAGGTGGTGCACGCTCGGATAGCGCTCGATCACGCACAGCTCCGGCACCTCGACGCTGTCGTCGACGCACACCCGCGCCAGGTCGTTGCGCAGCAGGTCGACGATCATGACGTTCTCCGCGCGGTCCTTCTCGCTCGTCCGCAGCGCCCGCTCCAGCGCCATGTCGTGCATCGGCGTGAGCCCGCGCGGCGCCGTCCCCTTGATCGGCCGCGTCTCGACGCGGTCGCCGCGCAGCCGCAGGAACCGCTCGGGCGACGCGCTCACGACCGCCGCATCGCCCAGGTCGAAGTACGCCGCGAACGGCGCCGGATTGCGGCCGCGGAGCCGCTCGTACAGCTCGAACGGCGGCGCGTCCCACACCGCCTCCAGCCGCTGCGAGAGGTTCGCCTGGAAGATGTCGCCGGCCAGGATGTACTCCCGCGTCCGGGCGACGACGTCGAGGTAGCCCGCGCGCGAGAACGTGGATGCGACGCCGGGGATGCCCGGCACCGGGAACGTGGCGCGCGCGTGGAGGGCGGCGGGGGGCGTGGT
>JADGGV010000238.1 GCA_019689775.1 Gemmatimonadota bacterium | reverse complement strand
GCCCGCTCGTCCACGTCGTCGCCCGCGAGCCGCGCCGGCGCGGGCGCCACGGCGCCTTCCGCCGACGAGGGCGCGGAAGCCGTAAGCGAGGGCGCGGCGGCCGGGGCCGCGGCGACGGGCCCGCCGGCGGCGGGGCCGCGCGAGAGGAGCGCCCAGACGAGCGCGCCGGAGGCGGCCACGAGCGTGACGGAGGCGGCCGCGAGCTGTGGGAGCCTTAAGCTCAGGCGCCGCGCCGGCGGGGTCGGGCGGAGCGGGATCACGGGCGCCGCGATCCGCGCGGCGATGCCGGTCCACAGCTCCGGCGGCGGCGGCGAATCGCGCAGCGTGGCGGCGGCGCGCACGACGGCGAGAAGTTCGTCGACGGTGCGGGCGCAGGCGGCGCAGCCGGCGAGGTGCGCCTCGAGCTGGGCGCGCTCCTCGGCCGGGAGCTCGTCGTCGATGTACTCCGACAACCGGTCGGTCCAGCGGTCCCTCGTCATTTCCCGGTCCCCCTCAGGCCAGGTGCGCCCGGAGCAGCATGCGGGCGCGGTGCAGTTGCGACTTCGACGTGCCCACGCTGATGCCGAGCAGCCCGGCGATCTCCTCGTGCTTGTAGCCCTCGACGTCATAGAGGACGAAGACCTCGCGGGCGCCGTCGGGGAGCCGCGCCAGCGCGGTCTCGAGGTCGAGGCGCGCCTCGGGCGGCGTCGACCGCGAGCGGGCGACCTCCGGGACGTCGTCCTCGGAGGCGAAGCGCTGCCGGCGCCTGGCCAGCTCCGCCCGCCGCGACAGGATCACGTTCAGCGCGAGCCGGTGCAGCCAGGTGCCGAACGCGGCGTCGCCGCGGAAGCTGGCGAGCTTCGACCACGCCCGGACGAACGCGTCCTGCGTCGCCTCGTCGGCCTCGTCGGGGCCGAGCATCCGCCGAGCGAGCGTGTGGATGCGCGCGGCGTGGCGGTGGTAGAGCCGCTCGAACGCGTCGCGGTCACCGCGGGCGGCGAGCCGTGCATCCGCGCGATCGACCTCGGGAGAGGTCGCCTTCGTTTGCGATTCCGAGATCGTCAGAGTGCTCACCCGCTCGCCCGTCGCCCGGTCCGGCGGATTAGATCGGACCGGGCCGGGGATGGTTGGAAGGACGGCGGAAGCTTGCCCGATCGTTCCCGCTCTCGCTCACGCACGCCCCCGCTCCCGACCGGCCCGGGAGCGGGAGCGGGAGGGCGACAGCGGTTGGCCCCGAGATCAGTACGCGGCGGCGTGGCCGTCCTTGCGCGGGTCCGACGCGGCGGCGTAGCCGCGCGGGAGCCGGATGATGACCTGCGCGCCGCCGAAGGCGACGCCGTCGCCCTCGACGACGTCGTGCCCCATGGCGCGGAGCGCGGCGTGGACGTCGTCGCCGATGGCGGACTCGAGCGCGACGCGCCGCCCGGAGAGGTGGCGGAAGCGGGCGGCGTCGACGGCCTGCTGCGGGTCCATGCCGAAGACGAGGTAGTTCAGCAGGAACTGGACGTGGCCCTGCGGCTGCATGGAGCCGCCCATCACGCCGAACGAGATGACGGGCTCCTCGCCCGCCGGGCCGGTGCGGGTCACGAACGCGGGAATGATGGTGTGGAGCGGCCGGCGCCCGGGCGCGATCGTGTTCGCGCGGCCGGGCTCCATGGTCAGGCCGAGGCCGCGGTCGTGGAGGACGAAGCCGGTGCCGGGGACGACGATGCCGGAGCCGAACTCGTCGTAGTTGCTGTTGATGAAGGAGACCATGTTGCCGTCGGCGTCGGCGGCCGTGAGGTAGACGGTCTCGCTGGCGACGTCGGCGGCGCCGGGCTCCGGGCGGTCGGCGGCGTGCGTCTCGTCGAGCGCGCGGCGGCGCGCGGCGACGAAGTCGTCGGAGAGGAGGCGCTCGGCGGGGACGCTCATCGCCGCCGGGTCGCCGATCCAGCGCTCCAGGTCGGCGTAGGCGAGCTTCTTCGCCTCGATGAGGTGGTGGAGGTAGGGCGCGCTGTTGTGCCCCATCGCCTTCAGGTCGTAGGCCTCGAGGATGCGCAGCATCTCGAGGGCGGCGATGCCCTGCCCGTTCGGCGGCAGCTCCCAGACGCGGTAACCCTTGAACGGCACCGAGATCGGCGTGACCCATTCGGCGCGGTGCGCGCGCAGGTCGTCGAGCGTGAGGAACCCGCCGAGCGAGTCGAGGTGCTCGACGATGCGCCGGCCGAGCTCGCCGCCGTAGAGGACGCCGGGCCCGTTGCGCGCGATGAGGCGGAGCGTCGCGGCGTAGTCGGGGTTGCGAAACCATTCGCCGGCGGCGGGGGCGTGCGTGCCGTCGATCAGGAAGGTGGCTCGCGCGCCGGGGTCGCGGCGGAGCCGCGCGGTCTCGGCCTGCCACTCGCGGGCGATGATCGGCGAGACCGGGAAGCCCTCGTCGGCGTAGCGGATCGCCGGCTCGAGCGCCTGCGCGAGGGTGCGCGTGCCGTAGCGCTCGAGGAGCGCGGCCCAGCCGGAGAGCGCGCCCGGGACGGTGACGGCCTCGGCGCCGCGCGGGATCCGGTCGTGGCCGCGGGCCAGGATCGCCTCGCGGCTGGCCCTCGAGCCGGCCCGCCCGCTCGCGTTCAGCGCGACCAGCCGCTTCTCCTTCGCGAGCCACACCAGCGCGAACATGTCCCCGCCGATCCCGGTCATGTGCGGCTCGACCACGCTGAGCACGGCCGCCGCGGTGACCGCCGCGTCGATCGCGTTGCCGCCCCGCTCGAGCACGGCGAGCCCGGCGGCGCTCGCCAGCGGTTGGCTCGTGGCGACGACGCCGTGCGGCGCGTACACCGTGGAGCGCCCCGCCATCGTCGACGGGCGCATCTGCTGCGCGACGCTGGCGCGCGCCGCGGCGAGCAGCGCGGTGGAGAGGAGGCCTACGACGGCGGGACGCATGCGCTTCCTCCGGGTGGTGGGTCTCGGGCTTCGATCGACGGCGCTGTCGGCGCCGGCGACGTCTAGGCCGTCAGCGCGCCGGGGAGCGTCACGCCATGGGCGCGGAAGATCTCGAGCGCCTCGGCGCCGTCCACGGTCTCACGCTCGAGGAGGGCCTGCGCCAGGGCCTCGAGCGCGGCGCGGTGCTGTTGCAGGATCGACCTGGCGCGCTCGTAGAGCGTGGCGAGCAGGTCGCGCACCTCGGCGTCCATGGCGGCCTGCGCCTGGGCGGAGAGCGGCGCGCCCTGGTCGTCGTAGATCAGGAAGCCGGTGTTGCCGCCCATCCCCAGGCGGTAGATCATTTTCCGGGCGACGCGGTTGACCTGCACGAGGTCGCTCTCGGCGCCGCTCGTGATCTGATCGGGACCGAAGACGAGCTCCTCGGCCGCCCGGCCACCCAGCCCCTTGACGATCTGCGCCTCGAGGTAGCGCCGGGAGTGGAGGTGGCGGTCGTCCTCCGGGGAGAAGAACGCCACGCCCATCGCCTGGCCGCGCGGCTGGATCGTGACCTTGTGCAGCCCGTCCTCCGGGCAGCAGATCACGCCCGTGAGCGCGTGCCCGGCCTCGTGGTAGGCGACGATGCGCCACTCGTGCTCCTGCGCGCGGAAGCCGACGCGCTCCTTGCCGAGCAGCATCCGGTCACGGGCGATCTCGACGTGGCGCCACGCGACCGCGGACGCCTGCTCGCGGACCGCGGCGATCGCAGCCTCGTTGAGCAGGTTCACGAGATCCGCGCCGCTCGCCCCGGGCGTCAGCCGCGCGAGGCGCGCGAAGTCGACGTCGTCCGCGAGCGGAACCGCGCGCTGCTCCGCGTGCAGCCGCAGGATCGCCTCGCGGCCATCGACCGCCGGGAGGCCGACGGTCACGGTGCGGTCGAAGCGGCCGGGCCGCCGCAGCGCCGCGTCCAGCGCCTCGGGACGGTTCGTCGCCCCGAGCACGACCACGCCGTCGCGCGGCGAGAAGCCGTCCATCTCGACCAGCAACTGGTTCAGCGTGCGGTCGTCCTCGTTGTGCGAGCCGTTCTTGCCGCGCGTGCTGCCGAGCACGTCGAGTTCGTCGATGAAGATCACGCCGCCCCTCTTGCGCGCCTTCCGGAACAGCGTGCGGATGCGGTGCGCGCCAAGGCCGACGATGAAACCCGTGATCTCCGAGCCGGACACGTGGAAGAACGGCACACCCGCCTCGCCCGCCACGGCCCGCGCCAGCAGCGTCTTCCCCGTCCCCGGCGGCCCCACCAGCAGCACGCCCTTCGGAACCCGGGCGCCCATGCGCAGGAACGCCGCCGGCGCGCGCAGGAACTCGACGACCTCGCGCAGCTCCTCCGCGGCGCCCTGCGTGCCCGCCACGTCCTTGAACGTGGTGGCCGCACCGCCGATCTCCCGGGTGACGTCCCCGTTCCCGCCCTGCTTCCGGATGCTCAGGAACAGGAACAGGAACGTGCCGCCCACGACCAGGAGCGGGAGCGCGACGCCGAGCCAGTCCTTGTAGCGCTCGTAGTCCGGCGGCGGCGCGAACGAGACCGCCACGCCCGCGCGCTCCGCGCGCGCGACGAACGCATCGGCGCTGGCCTGCGGGAAGACCACCTCGAACGAGTAGTCCGCCGCGCGCGTCGCGCCCCGCGCCGCCGTCCAGTGCCCCAGGATGCGCTCGCCCGGCTGGATCGTGACGTCGGCGACCCGGCCCGCATCCATCGCGCGCAGGAGCTGCGTGTAGCTGATCGCGGGGATCCGGTGGAGCCGGCCCCAGATCCCGGGACCGACCACCGCGAGGACGAGCAGGAGCGCGCCGGGGACGACGTACTTCCAGCGGATCACGATACCATTCCTTCGCCGCCGTTCCGCGGCCTGCCGGCGGGGCGACGCCGTCGCGAGAGAACGCATGGGTGGACTTCGACCAACAGCGGTTCGGATGGCCGGGCCTCATCGCCCGGAGCCATCGGCAGCACGTGGGTACTCCGCCGAAGGGCGTTCGTGCCGTAAACGTCGGAAGATAGGGGATTTGGGGGCGAAGACGGAAGGGCGCCGCTTCCGCGCCCGCGCGGGAGCGGCGCCCGCCGGAGCGGCGTCCGGCGACGTCAGAAGATCCACATCAGCAGGACGATGACCAGGATCAGCGTGAGGAGCCCGCTCGGCCAGTAGCCCCAGCCGCGGCTGTAGGGCCAGGCCGGGATGGCAAGCACGAGCAGGACGATCAGCAGAACAAGGAGAATCGACATGGTCTTCCCCCCGAAGGCGTGGTCGACACGAGAGCCGCCGGCACCGGGCCGGCCGGCCCGCGGGCGCTCGCGCGCCCGCGCCGGGCGCCCTGGAAAGGGCAGGAACCGTGCCGCGCAACCCTTTGGGAGAATTAGTCTTCGACGTTCGTGGACGGCCGCTCGCCGGCGTCCTTCGGCGGCCAGATCAGCGAGGCCGCGATGGAGAGGAGGAGGATCCCGCCGACCACGCCGAGCGCGACGCCGATCGGGACGGTGATGACGTCCGCCAGCAGCATCTTCAGCCCGACGAACACGAGGACGACGGCGAGCCCGACCTTCAGGTAGTGGAAGAGATCGAGCACGGCGGCCAGGGCGAAGTAGAGGGAGCGGAGGCCGAGGATGGCGAAGATGTTGGACGTGTAGACGATGAACGGGTCCGTGGTGATGGCGAAGATGGCGGGGATCGAGTCGACGGCGAAGAGCAGGTCCGTCGTCTCGATGACCAGGAGGACGACGAAGAGCGGCGTGGCGAACCAGTGGCGGCCGAGCCTCACGAAGAAGGCGCCCTCATGGTACTCGGGGGTGATCCGGAGGAAGCGGCGGGCGAGCCGCAGGACGACGTTCTTCTCCGGCTCGATCTGCTCGGCGCCCCGGAAGGCCATGCGGATCCCGGTGAAGATCAGGAAGACGCCGAAGATGTAGACGACCCAGTGGAAGCGCTGGATGAGGGCCGCCCCCAGCATGATCATGACGGCGCGCATGACGAGGGCGCCGAGGATCCCCCAAAACAGGACCTTGTGCTGGTACTTCGCGGGGACCGAGAAGTACGTGAGGACGACGGCGAAGACGAACAGGTTGTCGACCGAGAGCGATTTCTCGATCAGGTAGCCGGCGAGGAAGGAGAGCGCGCGCTCGGGACCGGAGAGACGATAGATGCCGTAGTCGAAGGCGAGGGCGAGCGTGATCCAGAGGATGCTCCAGATCAGCGCCTCCCGGATCCCGACGCGGTGCGCCTTCCGATGGAAGACGCCCAGGTCGAGGACCAGCAGGAGGAGAACGAAGGCGTTGAAGGCGATCCAGTACCAGGCGTTGGTGGCCATGACCCTCGGCATCCGGCCGGAGGGCAACAAAAAAACGAGACCCTACGGCACACATGTGTCGTAGTGGTCTCGCCGCCTGGCTGATGCCATTCGACCGACCGGGGCCACGCAGCGACCCGTCTTGACGATCGGTCGTTCCGGCCCGCGGGGGCGCCGCGGGCCGGCGGGCTACTCCCCACTGTGCCCGGAAAGTGACCTCCGAGCCCGCCGGCCGCAAGGGGCGCCGGCGCTCACTCCATCGTCGCGCGCCGCCGGCGGGCGCCGCCGTTGCCGGACGGCCGCGCGGCGCCGCGCCCGAACGCGGGGACGAACTCCCCGTGCGCCATGTCCCGGGCCGTGTGCGCGACCCCCTTACCCAGGT
>JADGGV010000237.1 GCA_019689775.1 Gemmatimonadota bacterium | reverse complement strand
CCGCCCCGTTTCCGCCCTCACCCGACGTCGGACCCGGTGTGCTCACCGCCCGCCGTCGAACCCGCAGTTCCCGCCCGTAGTCGAACCCCCCTTGCGCTTCTACAAGACCGGCCCCATCCTCCTCATGTAGAAGCCCGAGGGGAGACCATGGACGACGAACGCATCGAATTGCCGCAGGGCACGCTGGACCTGCTCATCCTGAAGGCGCTGTCGCTCCAGCCGATGCACGGCTGGGCGATCTCCGAGCGCCTGCACCAGGTGTCGCGCGCGGCGCTCCAGGTTCCGCAGGGATCGCTCTACCCCGCGCTGCACCGGCTGGAGCGGCGCGGCTGGATCCGGGCGGAGTGGGGGACGTCGGAGAACAACCGTCGCGCCCGGTTCTACCATCTGACGCGCGCGGGCCGGAAGCAGCTCGAGGCGGAGGCGGACGCCTGGGCGCGGCTGACGGCGGCCGTCGCGCTGGTGCTCGAGATGGGCTGAGGCCGGTGCGGGCGCCCGGGGCGACGTCGGGTCGCCGACGGCGCCCGGGCGACGCCGGGTCGCCGGCGATGCACGCCCGGAAACACGGGAGGTCAGGCCGTTCACCCCTGCCGGCCCGGGGCCGGCGTCCCCGCGGGCCATGAGGCCGGTCGGCCCCCGCCCGTCGTGCCGACGCCGGGTCGCCGAGGGCGCACCGCCAGGCGAGGGATCTCACACGAAGTCCGCGGATCCGTGTCGCTTTCGCTCCCGCTCCCCCGCTGCTGCTCGCGAACGGGCGGGAGTGGGCGCGGAACCGGGAGCGGGACAGGCAAACCGAGTTGCCGGACGGGAGACCATGCTGGCCGAGCTGTGGAGCGATCTGCGGTACCGTGCGCGCGCCCTCTTCCGGCGCGCGGAGGTCGAGCGCGACCTGGACGAGGAGCTCGGCTTCCACATCGAGCGCGAGGCGGAGAAGTACATGGCGATGGGCGTGGCGCGCGACGAGGCGCTGCGCCGCGCGCGCCTGGCGTTCGGCGGCGTCGACCGGACGAAGGAGCGGAGCCGCGAGGTCCGCGGCACGCTGCTGCTGGAGACGCTGGTGCGCGACGCGCGCTACGCCGTGCGCTCGCTCGCGCGCGCGCCGGGCTTCACGCTCGTTGCCGTCCTTTGCCTGGCGCTCGGGATCGGCGCCACGGGCACCGTGTTCGGGATCGTGGACGTCCTCTTCTTCCGCCCGCCGGACGGCGTGCCCGATCCGGGCGCCATCGTCCGGCCGTACATCACGGTGAAGGGCGCCCAGATCTTCATGGACGGGTCGACGGAGGTGTCGTACCCGACCTACGTGACGCTCCGCGATCAGACGCGCTCGCTCTCGGGCCTGGCCGGCTACGGCGACGTCGTGCTGAGCGTCGGCAGCGGGCCGGACGCCCGCCGCGAGGACGGGCTGGTCGTCACCGGCAACTACTTCACCGTGCTCGGGGTGCGGCCCGCGCTCGGGCGGTTCTTCACTCCCGCCGAAGATGCGGGGCCGGGCTCGCCGCCCGCGGTCGTCGTGAGCTGGGCCTACTGGCAGGGTGCGCTCGGCGGGAAGCCGGGCGCCATCGGTAGCCGGCTCGTGCTCGACGGCCACGCCTACACGATCGTCGGCGTCGCGCCGCGGGGGTTCCACGGCATCGATGCCGGCGCGCCGTCGATCTGGGTCCCCGTCGCCCACGTCGCGCGGCTCGGCTTCGCGCCCGACGAGCTGGAGCGGCGGACCTCGTGGTGGCTGTCGACCGTGGGTCGGCTCGCGCCGGGCGTCACGCGGGCGCAGGCGCAGGCCGAGCTGGCGCCGCTCATCACCCGCGCGCTGCGCGCCGATTGGGGCGACGACATCCAGCCGCGCATCGTGCTCGGGCCGGTCCTGGCCGCGCACGGGCCGTCGCCGTCGAGGCAGGCCCGGATCGCGCGCTGGCTGGCGCTGGCCGCGGCGCTGCTCCTCGCGATCGCCTGCGCGAACACCGCCAACCTCCTGCTCGCCCGGGGGGTTACCCGCCGCAAGGAGCTGGCGCTGCGGCTCTCCGTCGGCGCGAGCCGCGCCCGCGTCGTCCGCCAGCTCCTGACCGAGAGCGCCGTCCTCGCACTCGCCGGCACGGCCCTCGGGCTCCTGCTCGCGCGCGGGGGCACGGCGCTCCTCCCGGCCGTCGGGCTCCCCGCGCTGTCCTTCTTCGCGCAGGGTCGTGTCCTCGGGTTCGCGGTCGCGGTCGCTGCTGCGTGCGTGCTCCTGTTCGGCCTCGCGCCCGCCGTCGCCGTCACGCGCGGCGACCTCGCCGACGCCACGCGGGAGGGCGCGCGCGCCGGCGTCGACCACCGCTCGCGGCTGCGCGGCGCGCTCATGGTCGCTCAGATCGCGCTCGCGACGCTGCTGCTCGTGGGCGCCGGCCTGTTCGTGCGCAGCCTGCGCAACGTGCAGGCGATCCGGCCAGGGGTCGACGTCGACCGCCTGCTCGTCGGCTCCGTCGACCTCGCCACCGCCGGCTATGGCGACACCGCCGCGGCGGCGTTCTTCGACCGCGCGGTCGACCGGCTGCGGCACGTCCCCGGCGTCCGCGACGTGACGCTCGCCTCGTACGCGCCGCTTTCCGGCGGGCTCTCGGCCACCGCCTACTCGGTGCCCGACGGCACGTCCGGCGCCTCCGCCACGATCGATCTCCAGCAGTCCTTGCAGGGCGCGCGCGCCATCACCATGCGCGTCGGCCCGCGCTACTTCGCCACCGTCGGCACGCCGATCCTGGCCGGCCGCGACTTCACGGACCACGACGCGACGGGCGAGCCGGTCGTGATCGTCAACCGCGCCTTCGCCGAGCACGAGTGGCCCGGCCGGAGCGCGCTCGGCCGCTGCGTCGACATCGGGTGGAAGCAGGACGTGAGGTGCTACCGCGTGGTGGGCGTGGCCGCCGACGCCCGCTACGTCGGCCTCGAGGAGCCGCGGCGCATGGTGTTCTTCCAGCCGATCCAGCGCGACCCGGAGGGGTCGCGGGTGCTGCTCATCCGGGCCGAACGCGACCCGGCCGCGCTCGCGCCCGCCGTGCGCCGCGCGCTGGCCGACCTCGACCCGCGCCTCCCCTACGTCGAGCTGAAGCCGCTCACCGACGTGCTGCGCCCCCAGCTCCAGCCCCGCCGGCTCGGCGCATCCATGTTCGGCGCCTTCGGCCTGCTCGCGCTCCTCCTCGCTGCCGTGGGGCTCTACGGCGTCGTCTCCTACACCGTCGCCCAGCGCACCCACGAGCTGGGCGTGCGCATGGCGCTCGGCGCGCGCCGCGCCCAGGTGCTCCGGCTGGTCGTGCGCCAGGGCGTGCGCCTCGCGCTCGTCGGGCTCCTCATCGGCGCCGCCGGCGCGTTCGCGGTCACCCGCTTCGTGACCCACCTGCTCTACGGCGTCACGGCGACGGATCCGCTGACGTTCGCCGGCGTCGCCCTCGTGCTCGCCGGCGCCGCCGTCCTGGCCAGCCTCGTCCCCGCGCACCGCGCGACTCGCGTGGACCCCGTCATCGCGCTGCGGGGTGGCTGAGGAGGCGGCCGCACCTCCTGCTCTTGCTCTTGCTCCTCGAACCTCCACCCTCCGGACGCCCGACCTCGTGAGACCCGAGCAGCCGGAGCAGACCGCGCCGCGCCTACCGCCGCGCCGAACGTTCCTCGCCCGGATGGTACCGCTCCGCCGTCCCCGCCTCCACATCCTTCGGCAGGAATAGCACCTTCTTCAGCTCGCCCCGCGCGAACATCGCCGCCTGGTCCGCGTGGTGCGGCGAGTCCTCGCGCGACGACTCGCCGTACGCCAGCACCGAGTACGCCCGCGGCTCATCGCCGAACTCGACGGCCAGGATCCAGCCGTCGCCGCCGACGGCGCGCAGCTTCCCGTCCGGATCCTCCCGGTACTGGAGCACGCGGAAGCACCCCTCCGCGCCCGTGCACCCGCCGACCGGCACGTCCACGTTGCCGATGCGCACGCGGTGCACGTCGCCCCAGGCGACGTCCCAGCGCCCGAACCGCTGCTTCGTCGCCTGCACCGCCTCCGCGAACGCGCTCGCGGCGCGCGCCGGGTCCGCCAGCCCCCGCGGCGTCGTCGTCGGCGCCGTCGGCGACCACGGCTCCTTGTAGAGCTGTGCCGCCCGCGACGTCGCCACGCCGCTGCTGTTGATCGATGCGCCCCTCGAGTAGCGCCGCCACCACTCCTCGAACAGCACGCCGCCCCGGCTCTCCGGCGCCACCGTGTTGTCCCACCTCTCGATCAGCGCGATCGCGTCGGCGACCTCGCCCGTCGGGTTCGTCGCCCTGACCGCCGCGATCAGGTCCGCCTTCACCCGGTCCGCCAGCAGCATCCCGTAGTCGTGCTTGCGCCGGATCACGTCCTCCAGGCTCAGCTTGTCCTTCCCGCCGATGAGCTGGAGCGCGTGCTGGCTGCGCAGCCCCAGGCTCGGCTGCTGGAAGTTCGCCGGGAAGTCCTTCGCGTCGAAGACCGCGTTCAGGTTCGTGTAGTGGAACGGGTCGTTCTCCTGGTGGATGTAGCCGCCCTTCGGGTTGAGGAGCTGCGGCAGCGAGTCGAACGGCACGAGCCGCGTCCAGACGTCCGCCGTGCGGTGCGCCGGGATCGCCGCCGTGTCGCCCCCGGGCGCATGCGGGATCCGCGGCACCGTGCCGTTCCACACGTAGAAGATGTTCCCGGCGCGGTCCGCGTACGTGAAGTTCGACGTCCCGCGCGCCAGCATCCGCATCGCGTCCTTCCACTCCTCCAGCGAGCGGGCGCGCATCATCTTCAGGAACTGCATTCCGGCGCGGTAGTCGCCATCGCCCGCGACCTTCTCGACGTAGATCTTCCCGCCCTGCCGCAGCACGACCGGCCCGAGCGCCGAGCGCCAGAATTCCCGCGTCTCCGTGCCGATCGCGTTCCCGTTCGCGTACTGGACCGTCACCTCCTCGCGGATGAGCGGCACCGACGTCCCCTCGAACAGGTAGTGGTCCGGCCGCTCGGGGTCCGCGTCCAGCTCGTAGACCTCGTCCGGGTCCGGCGCGTTGTTCGTCGTCGCCCACCCCAGGTACCGGTTGAAGCCGCCCACCACGCTGAACGGCCCGCCGATGCGGAAATCGCCGTAGAAGTCGAGCACGCCCGGCACTGTCACGTGCGCCTCGTAGTAGCCCGCCGTCCACGACAGATGCGGGTTGCGCAGCAGGATCGCCTTCCCCGACTTCGTCCGGCTCGGCGCCAGCGCCCACGCGTTCGAGCCCTCGTCCGCATCCGAGCCCTGCGGCTCCGCCTCCGCCCGCGCGCGCGCCCGCGCGCCGCCTCCCGTCAGGTGCTCCACCACCCGCCGCGCCCGCCCCGCCGTCGCCAGCTCCACGTCCCGCGCGGCGACGTCGTAGCCGCTGAACTCCGGCTTCACCCACGACGGCAGCTCCGCCGCGTGCGTCGCCACGTAGTGGTTGATCCCCGCCGCGAAGCCCTCGTAGACGTCGCGCGTGTCCGCGTCGAGCAGCGGGTACGTCTCCACCGCCCGCAGCCACCGCCGCCGCGCCTCGAAGTCGTCGTCGATGCTGTCGTGCCCGAAGTGCAGCGCCCACTCCCCCCGCGCCTTCACCAGCCCCAGCACCACCCGCTCGCCGTAGTCCTCCGCCTGCACGTACGCCAGCCCAAACGCCGCCGCCTTCAGGTTCTCCGCGCGGATGTGCGGCACCCCGTACGCCGTGCGCAGGATCTCCACCTGCTTCGCGATCTCGGCCGGCGTCTCCGCCGGCGCCTGCGCCTCCACGCCGCCCGCGCCCCCGAGCGCGGCGGCGAAGGAAATGACGACGACGAGCGCGGCGGAACGGCGCGTACTCCGGCTCCGGCCCGAAATCGACGGGCGGCCGACACGATCGGCGGATTGCATGTGACCTCGAGGGATTGGAGGCATGGCGACCCCGGCGGCGGCGCCGGACGGGTCCGATCCGGGTGGTCCGTGGATGCCGGGCATTCTAGGCCGCGCGCGCCCCGCCCACAACCCGGCCGCGGCGGCTCGGGGCCGCTGGAAGCCCTCGATCGTCGCAGCGTGGGGGCGACGGCCGCGCGCCCCCGGCGCGTTGCCCGGTCGCGGGCGCGCGCGCATCTTCACGGTCCCGATGGGTCGACGACGTCGTCGCACGGCAACCGAACAAGGAGGCGCACGCGATGAGCCCGCGGAGCCCCGAGGACATGATGTCGGCCGTCGTCGCCTCGATGACGGAGCGCACGGGCCGCACGCTCGAGGAGTGGGTCGCGCTGGTGGCGGAGAGCGGGATCGATCCGCTCGACCAGAACGCGGTGCGGCGCTGGCTCAAGCGCGAGCACGGCGTGCTTCAGAACTCGCAGTGGGCGATCGCGGACGCCGCGGCGCGCGCCGCGGGGTGGAAGCGCCCGGCCACCGAGGAGTACATCGCGCGGCAGTACGAGGGCCCGAAGGCGGCGCTGCGGCCCATCTTCGAGCGCCTGCGCGACATCCTGCTGTCGCTGGGCGACGACGTGTCCATGGAGGGGCGCGGCACGTACATCCCCTTCGTGCGGCGGCGCCAGTTCGCGGCGGTGGCGGCGGCGACGCGCACGCGCGTGGATGTCGGCCTGCGCTACACCGCCGCGCCCCCC
>JADGGV010000236.1 GCA_019689775.1 Gemmatimonadota bacterium | reverse complement strand
TCTGGTGGGCTCGGCGATGTGAATAACACACAGGAGCCGGACGCGGCTCGCGCCGTCCGGCCCGGCGAGGCTGGCGGCGTCCGCGCCGACGCGGCGGACGACGAGCGGCGCCGCCGACGCCGGCGCCAGGCCGACGAGGCTCGTCTCCACGGACGCCGCCGGCCGGGGCCAGAACCAGCGCAGCAGCGCATCGTACGGTCCCAGCGCGTAACTGAGCGACGGGATCGCGCCCGCGCGGATCGGGACGCTCTGCGTCGTCGTCCGACCGCCGCGCGTGACCTCGATGCGGGCGTCGAGGCCGCGGTGCTCGACCACGCCGCGCAGCACCGGCTGCGACGTCGCCGGCTCGCGAACCGTCAGCGTGAAGCGCGAGATCGAGCCGTCCGGGGCCAGGTTCGCCGCGTACTCCCGGATCTCGACCCGCGGCGTCCGCACGACCTGCCGCCCCTCGATCCGGTCCGCCGTCCGCGTGAACTGCTCGACGCTGACCGTGTCGTTCCCCACCCGAACCACGAACGCGCCCGTCTCGACGCCGGGCGGCCCGCTCGGCGGCGGCGGCGGCGGCGGCGCGAAGACCGCCGTCGCCGTCGCGCACGCGCCGACGGCCACGACCGGCAGCAAGCAGGTGGCAACGCCGACGCCGCGGACGACACGCATTGGACCGACTCCGGGACGGGTACGACAGGCGAGAATGCCACGGAAGGTGGGCACGCGCGCCCCGGCGCCGCAAGAGGGCGCCGCGCCCGCCGCCCCTACAGCTCGACCTGCGCGCCCAGCTCGACGACGCGGTTCGGCGGCAGGCGGAAGAAGTACGTCGCCCCGCGCGCGTTCCGCGACATGACCGCGAACAGCCGCTCGCGCCAGAGCGCCATCCCGCGGCGCCGCGTGGGGAGCAGCGTCTCCCGACCGAGGAAGTAGCTCGTGCTCATGAGGTCGAAGCTCACATCGTCGCGGTCCACGAGCGCCAGGGCGTAGGGGACGTCCACGTCCTGCATGAAGCCGTAGTGCAGCACGACCTGGAAGACCCCCTCGGCCAGCGGGCGCACCTCCACGCGGTCGTCGCGGCCGACGTACGGCACCTCCTCCGTGCGCACGGAGAGGAACGCGACGCGCTCATGCAACACCTTGTTGTGCTTGAGGTTGTGCAGCAGCGCCGGCGGCGTGCCCCCCGGGTCGCTGTACATGTAGACGGCCGTGCCCGGGACGCGCATCGGCGGCCGCGCCTCGATCTCCCGGAGGAACTGCTCCAGCGGCAGCGTCTGGGCGCGGATCCGCTCGCGCAGCAGCTCGCGCCCGCGCTTCCACGTCGTCAGCAGGGTGAAGACGATGGCGCCGATCAGGATCGGGAACCACCCGCCGTGCGGGATCTTGAGGAGGTTCGCGCCCCAGAACGACACGTCGATGGCCAGGAAGAAGCCGACCAGCATGACGGCGAGCACGATGTTCCAGCGCCACTGCTCCCGGGCGACGACGTAGAAGAGGAGCGTGGTGACGACCATCGTCGTCGTCACCGCGAGGCCGTAGGCGGCGGCGAGATGGCTGGAGGTGCGGAACCCGAGGACGAGGCCGATGCACGCCAGCATGAGCGTCCAGTTGATCGCCGGGATGTAGATCTGGCCTTTCTCGCTGGCGGACGTGTGGTCGATCTGGACGCGCGGCGAGTAGCCGAGCTGGACGGCCTGCATGGTGAGGGAGAACGCGCCCGAGATCAGCGCCTGGGATGCGATCACGGTGGCGACCGTGGCGATGCCGACGACCGGGATGAGCCCCCAGGCCGGCGCGAGGTGGTAGAACGGGTTGGCGACGGCCGCGGGCTCGCGCACGAGGAGCGCGCCCTGGCCGAAGTAGTTGAGGAGCAGGGCCGGCAGCACGAAGCCGAACCAGGCGACGCGGATCGGGCGCGGGCCGAAGTGCCCCATGTCCGCGTAGAGCGCCTCGCCGCCGGTGACGGCGAGGAACACCGAGCCCATCGACAGGAACGCATGGCTGCGGTTGTTGGCGAAGAAGCGGGCCGCGTGCGCCGGGTTGACCGCCGCGAGCACGCTGGGCTCGCGGGCGATCTGGACCACGCCGAGCGCGGCGATCGTCAGGAACCAGACGATCATCACGGGGCCGAAGACGCGACCGACCCTCCCGGCCCCGTGGTTCTGGAAGAGGAAGAGCCCGACCAGGATGGCGACGGTGACCGGGATCACGTATGGCTGGAAGAACGGCGTCGCCACCTCGAGCCCTTCCACGGCGCTGAGCACGGAGACGGCGGGCGTGATCATCCCGTCGCCGTAGAGGAGCGAGGTGCCGAAGAGGCCGAGGAGGACGAGCGCCCAGCGGCCGCCGCCCATCGCGCCGACGGGTGTGACCAGCGCGGTGAGCGCGAGGATCCCGCCCTCGCCGCGGTTGTCGGCCCGCATGATGAAGACGAGGTACTTGACCGAGATGATCAGGATGAGCGCCCAGAAGATGAGCGAGAGCACGCCGAGCACGTTCTCGTGCGTGGGCGGCACGCCGTGCGAGGCGAGGAAGGACTCGCGGATCGCGTACAGCGGGCTGGTGCCGATGTCGCCGTAGACGACGCCGAGCGCCGCGAGCGACAGCGAGGCCAGGTAGCGCCCCCGCGGCGACGGCGCCGCGTGCGTGTGCGCGACCACCCCCTCCTCGCCGATCGGCCCCGCCGCCCACTTGCGTGAAGCCTCCACGGTCGAGTCCCCTCCCTCACCGGTCCGACCCCCGGCGCCGCCCGATCCGCGCGCGCGGCGCTCGCCCGGGGCATGCGAAACGCGTACCGACCCGCGCCGCGGTCGGACCCGCCCTTGCCACGCCGCCCGGCATCGTCGATCTTGCGACCGGCCGGTCCAACCCCTTGCCCTGGAAGCCCATGCCCATCGAGCGACGGCTGCGCGCGGGGCTGGCGATCCGGGTCGCCCCGGCGTCGATCCCCGGCGCACGCGACGGCGCGGAGCCCTGAGCGCGCGATGGCCACGGCGGCCCATCCCCCCGACGACGCCTCCGCCACCGAGCACGGCCTCGACCTGGCCGAGTACGGCGACCAGGCGCTCGGCCGCACGCGCCGCCGCGCGTGGGGCACCGGCGAGAACGGCGTCCACCCGATTCCGCTCCCCGAGGCGCTGCGCCGCTACCAGGCGCTGGAGCGGGAGCGCCCGGCCGGCGCCACCGCCACCGACATCCCGGCCGTCGTCTGGATCGACATCGAGGATCCGGGGGAGGACGAGGGGCGCCTGCTCCGCGACGAGCTGCACCTCCACCCGCTCGCCGTCGAGGACTGCCTGCGCGGGCGCCAGCGCCCGAAGCTCGAGCGCTACGCCGGCTACTACTTCCTGGTGCTCTACGCGGCGCGGGTCGACGCCGAGCGCAACCGCATCGCGCTCAACGAGCTACAGTGCTTCGTCGGCCCCGGCTTCCTCATCACCGTGCACGACCAGCCGGTGGCCGAGGTGCGCGAGACGATCGCGCGCTGGAGGTCGGCGCCGGACCGGCTGCGCACGTCCGGGCTGCTGGCGCACGCGCTGATCGACGCGCTCGTCGACAACTACTTCCCCGTCGTCGACCACCTCACCGACGAGGTCTCCGCCGAGGAGGCGCGCCTGGCCGCGGGCCCGCGCGGCGCCGCCTCCGCCGCCACCGTGCACCACATCCGGCGCGAACTGATCGTCTTCCGCCGCGTGGTCGCGCCGATCCGGGACATGCTCGGCCGGCTGATGCGTCGCGACGTCGCGACCGCGAACCTCGACCTGCTCCCCTACCTCGAGGACGTGCGCGACCACGTCATCCGCATCACCGACGAGCTCGACACGCTGCACGAGATCGTGACCTCGCTCGTCGAGCTGCACGCGGCCGCCGACGCGCACGCGCTGAACCAGACCGTGCGCGTCATGACGGCGTGGTCGATCATCCTGATGTCGATGACGCTCGTGGCCGGGATTTACGGCATGAACTTCCGCCACATGCCCGAGCTGGCCTGGCGCTTCGGCTACGCCCTCTCGCTCCTGCTCATGTTCGTGACCGGACTCCTTCTGTGGACGTTCTTCCGCCGGAAGCGCTGGATCTGAGGTGGCGCGGGCCCCATCCTCCTGAATCCCCCGGCTGTCCGATCCCGTAGGGAGCCGCGACTCCCCGAGACCACCCTCCACCCGAGCACGCCCATGGACCTGCTGCTGCGCGATCTCCGCTACGCCGCCCGGCGGCTGCGGAAGAGCCCCGGCTTCACCCTCGTCGCGCTCCTCTCGCTCGCGCTCGGGATCGGCGCGAACACCGCGATCTTCAGCCTCGTCAACGCGGTGCTGCTCCGCCGGCCGCCGCTGGAGCGCCCCGACCAGCTCGTCGAGCTGCACCAGACGACGGCCGACCACCCGTTCCTGCCGTTCGCGTACCCGGATTACGACGAGCTGCGGCGCACGGCGACGGACGTGTTTGCCGGCATCTCGGCGAGCACGCTGAACATCGTGCCGCGCGACGTGGATGGGCGCGTGGAGTCGCTGGTGGTGGAGATGGTCAGCGGCAACTACTTCTCGCTCCTCGGCATCCACCCGCAGATCGGGCGGCTGCTCGGGCCGGAGGACGACGTGGTGCCGGGCGGCCACCCGGTCGTCGTGCTCAGCGACGAGTACTGGCGCCGCGCCTTCGGTCGCGACCCGGGCGTCGTGGGGCGGGAGCTGCGCATCGGCGGGCGCGCCTACACGGTCGTCGGCGTCGCGCCCCCGGACTACGGCGGCAACCTCAAGGGGCTCGGCCCGGCGCTGTACCTGCCGATCATGATGGCGAACCAGCTCCTGCCGTCCACGACCGACGCGCTCGAGGACCCGACGCAGCACAGCCTGTTCCTCACCGGCCGGCTCCGTCCCGGCGCCACGCTGCCGCAGGCGCGCGCGGCGCTCGCCGCGTTCGACCGGCACCGCAAGGAGGTCGACCCGGCCAACTGGCCGGCGAGCCGGACGAGCGTGCTCGTGCCGATGAAGGACGTGTACGTGAGCCCGCTGCTCGACGGCTACCTCGTGCCGATCGCCGCGCTGCTGCTGGCCGTCGTCGCGCTCGTCGTCCTCATCGTGTGCGCGAACCTGGCCAGCTTCCTCCTGGCCCGCGCGCAGCAGCGCGAGCGCGAGATCGCCGTGCGCCTAGCGCTCGGCGCGCCGCGCCCCGCGCTCGTGCGCCAGCTCCTGATCGAGACGGTCCTCCTCTCGCTGCTCGGCGGCGGCGCCGGCGTCGCGCTCGCCACCGTGCTGCTGCGCGCGCTCACCCACGCGAACCTGCCGCTGCCGCTGCCGATCACGCTCGACGTCGGCCTCGACCTGCGCGTGCTCGGCTACGCCGCCGGCGTCTCCGTGCTGGCCGGCATTCTGTTCGGCCTCGCGCCCGCGCTCCAATCCAGCCGGCCGAACGTCGCCGAGACGATCAAGTCCGAGAACACCGGCGGCGGCCCGCCCCGGCGCGTCACGCTGCGCGGCGCCCTCGTCGTCGGGCAGGTCGCCGTCTCGCTGCTGCTGCTGGTCACCGCCGGCCTCTTCCTGCGCAGCCTGCGCGCGCGCGAGGCGGTTGACGCCGGCTTCGGCCACCAGCCGACGGCCATGGTCACGTGGTCGGTGCCGACCGACCGCTACGACGCGGCGCGCGCGCGGCTGCTGATCGAGCAGGCCGAGGAACGCGTGCGCGCGCTGCCGGGCGTGCTCTCGGTCGGCTCGATCTCGAACATGCACCTGAACACGCTGAGCACGAGCGAGGTCACCATCAACGTCGCCGGGCTCGAGCCGCCGAAGGGGCAGACGGGCTTCATCGTCGACCAGGCGCGCGCCGACGCCGGCTTCTTCGACGCGGCCGGCATCCCGCTGCTTCGCGGGCGCGTCTTCGGCCCGGGCGACGTCGCCGGCGCACCGACCGTCGCCGTCGTCAACCAGGCGTTCGCCGAGCGCTTCTTCCCCGGCCAGGACGCCGTCGGCCGCACGTTCCGCACGGGCTCGGAGGAGGTCCGCATCATCGGCGTGGTGCGCACCGCGAAGATCCGCGCGCTCGGCGAGGCGCCGCGGCCGTTCGTCTACTTCGCCTACGCCCAGACCTACCCGACCGACGTCTGGCTCCTCGCGCGCACCCGCGGCGACGCCGCCGCCCTCGCCATCCAGGCGACGGCCGCGATCCGCTCGCTCGACCCCGAGATCCTGATCCTCTGGCAGCGCACCATGGAGCGACACCTGGCCAGCATGCTCGCGCCGGCGCGCCTCGGCGCGCTCGCCTTCACCGCGTTCGGCATGCTCGCGCTCGCGCTCGCGGTCATCGGCGTGTACGGCGTCGTCGGCTTCGCCGTGGCGCGCCGCTCGCGCGAGGTCGGCATCCGCCTCTCGCTCGGCGCCGAGCCCGCCGGCGTCGTGCGCCTGCTCATGCGCTCCGGGATGACGCTCGTCGCCATCGGCGCCGGCATCGGCCTCGTGCTCGCGCTGCTCCTCGCGCGCACGCTGTCCGGCTTTCTCTACGGCGTGCCGGCGCTCGACCCGGTCACGTTCGTCGGCGTGCCGCTCGTGCTGCTCGCGGCCGGTGCGATCGCCACGTTCCTTCCGGCCCGCCGGGCGGCGCGCGTCAACCCCGTCGTGGTGCTGAAGGCGGAATAGCGC
>JADGGV010000235.1 GCA_019689775.1 Gemmatimonadota bacterium | reverse complement strand
GTTCCGGCACCGGTTCGGCGGGGGGCGCTATCAGGTCTCGGGGGCGCTGGTCGGCAGCCGGGTCGCGGGCACGCCGGAAGCGATCGCGGCGACGCAGCGCAGCAGCGTGCACGGCTACCAGCGGCCGGACGGCCCGAAGCGCTACGATCCGACGCGGACGTCGCTCACGGGCGTGTCGCAGGAGCTGATCTTCGGGAAGTACGGCGGCGGGGTGACGCGCTTCGAGACGGCGCTGGAGCGGCAGTCGGCGGGGTTCGAGCCGAACGACCTGGGCTACCTCCAGCGCGCGGACGTGCAGAGCTGGAACACGTGGGCCGCGCTGAGCTTCCGCAAGCCGCGCTGGATCTACAAGTGGCTCCAGTGGAACGTCAACCAATGGAACACGTGGACGACGGACGGGCTGCGGCTGGAGACGGCCGCGAACACGAACGTCCACATCGGGCTGCGCAACAACTGGTCGGTGCACGCCGGCGGCACGCTGGGGCAGCTCGGCGGGACGGCGTGCGACCGGTGCAGCCGCGGCGGGCCGGCGCTGCGCCGCTCCCCGTCGCTGAGTTCCTGGTTCGGCGTCAACGGTGACGACCGGAGGACCGTCGTCCCGTACCTCTGGCTCAACCTCTGGCGAGGCGACGAGGGGCGCTCCGCGTCCGTCAACATCAGCCCGAGCGCGGACTTCCGGCTGTCGACGCGGCTTCAGGCGAGCCTCGGCGCCAGCATCACGCACAACGTCGACGACGCGCAGTGGTACGGCAACTTCACGGACGCCGTCGGCGCCACGCACTACACGTTCGCGCACCTCGACCAGCGCACGGTCTCGTTCAGCACGCGCCTGTCGTACGCGGCGTCGCCCACACTGACGTTCGACATCTACGCGGAGCCGTTCACGAGCACCGGCCGCTACTCACGGATCCGCGAGCTGAGCGACGATCCGCGCGCGCCGGCGTACGGGGACCGGTTCCGCCCCTACACGCCGCCGGACGGCAACGCCACCGGTTTCGACTTCCGCCAGCTCCGCTCGAACGCCGTGCTGCGCTGGGAGTACTCGCCGGGCTCGACGCTGTACGTCGTCTGGACGCACGCCCGCGACGGCGCGGACGGCGTGGCGTCCGACCGTTCCTGGCGCCAGGAGTACAGCGACCTCTTCTCGCTGCACCCGGCGAACACGTTCCTGGTGAAGGTGGCGTACTGGTTCAGTCGGTAGGGGCGGCGCGCCGGCGGGCATCGGTGCCGGGCGCGGCGCCGGACGTTGGCGTCGGACGCGAGCGCCGGCTGCGGCGCCCGCCGGCCGGGGCGGACGCTACCGCCCCAGCGCCCGCGCCCAGCCGCCGTAGTACAGCGTCGCGCCCACGGCCGTGAGGCTCTTTAGGTTGGGCGCCGGGCGGATGTTCTCGCAGCGCGGCGGCGTGGCGAGCAGCCGGTGGTCGTACGTCTTCCCCGCCAGCGCCGGCGCCACCGGGCCGTGGATGTTGAGGAAGACGCAGTCGAAGTTGTCCGGCTTCACGAGCGACGCATCCTTCATCTCGCTCCACTTGCAGCCGCCCGTCGCCGAGACGGGGTTCCGCACGCCGGCGGGCCCGTGCGCGCCGGTCAACGCGCCCTTCGTCGTCGTCGTGCCCTTCTCGCCGAAGAACGCCGGCGCGCTGTTCTCGCAGCCGATGAGGATCCCGGAGTAGGTCACGCCGCCGACGGTCACGATGTTCGCGCGGTGGAACAGGAACAGGTGGCCGTGGCCGCCGTCGGCCCGGATCGGCCGGCGCGTCGGGTCCAACCAGACCCACAGCTCGCCGCTGCGCCGCCGCACCGCGTTGCTGTCCCCGCCGATGGCGAGGTTTAGGCCGTAGTTCGTCCCCTTGTTGAAGAGCTGCTTCAGCGCCTCCGCCTTCGGCAGCTTCTGGAGCGCCGTCGAGTAGCCGGTCGCGTCCTTCTTCTTCAGCGAGACCTCGCGGATGAACTTCCGCCCGCCGAACTCCGCGTGCGCGAGGAGGTTCTCCTCGTCGTGCTTCCAGGAGCTGTCGCGCCGCTTCCCGCCGGCGCCGTGCGTGATCGGCGTGATGTAGTGCGTCGAGAAGCGCGTCGTCATCACGTCCTTGAAGCCGAGCCACGCCTCCAGGCCGGCGTTCGCCGGGTACTGGATCAGCACACGGCAGCCGTGGGACAGGAGCGCCGCCGTCGGCCACGTCCACGGGTTCCAGTCGTCGGAGTCGGCGCCGGCGCGGTAGCTCACGCCGAAGTAGTAGAAGAGCAGGAAGATGCGCTCGAGCAGCGTGCGCGCCGCCGCGCGCTCCTCGTACTCGATGGTGCGCGCCCAGATGAGCGCGTCGTTCTCGAGCTGCTGCTCCAGGTTCGCCGCCAGCTCCTCGCTCAGGCGCGTCAGCGCCGCATCCTTGTAGCCCTGGATGCGCGCCTTCTCTTCCTTGCTCGACATGGCGGCCGGCTCCGCGCGGAAGGTCTTCGCTCGACGGGATGCCGCGACGGTACGCTCCGGTCGGGGCGGCGTCAATGGTGGCGTCGGCGACGAATTCTTGAACCACAGAGGGCACAGAGCGCACGGAGGAGCGGCGACGGAGGACCGGGTGGCGCGGCGGCGTCGCACCGGACACATCCGTTTGTTGGGGTTGGACCGGTGAACCGCGGGTCACCGGGGCAACACCGATCGAACCATTCGTTGGCTTCGGATTCCGGCCGGCAACCCGCGGATCAGCGGTGGAACCTTTTACGGATTCATTCTCCGGCGTCGGAGGCGGCGCAGCCCGGATCAGACGCCAGGATGGATCCCGCATCCGCCGCGCCCTCCGTGTGCTCTGTGCACTCCGGGGTTCAACACGCCGTTCGCGGACGCAGACGCGAGCCCGGAAATGCCGCCTCTACCCCGCCAACGGTTCGCCGACGCGTGTCTCCCCCTCGACCGCCTCCGGCGCGAGGTCCGCGAAGTCCTCCGGCTCGATCACCTGCCGGATTTCGATCTCGGACTCGCCGTCGGGGTACGGGTTCGGGCAGCGCTTGACCCACTCGATCGCCTCTTCCTTCGACTTCACCTGGAAGATCCAGTAGCCGCCGATCAGCTCCTTCGTCTCGGTGAACGGCCCGTCGATCACGATCCGGCTCGAGCCGGAGAACCGGACGCGCGCGCCGGAGGAGCTCGGGTACAACCCGTCGGCGGCCAGGAGCACGCCGGCGCGGACCAGCTCCTCGTGGTACTTCCCCATCGCCGCCAGCAGCTCCGGGCTCGGCATGACGCCCGCCTCGGACTCCTTCGTGGCCCTCACGATCACCATGAACCGCATCGCTGCCTCCTCTGGGTGCCGAGGTCGGAGCCGGGACGTCGGTCCGTCGTGGACCGTGGCTCTACCAACACGTCGAACGGGCGCCGGCGAATTCGACCCGGCGCCCGTTCGACCTGCGGCGAGAGCCGGGCTCACGCCTTCCGCATGGCGACGGCGACGACCTCGCGCGCCGCGCGGCGCGCCGGGAGCAGGCCGCCGAGCCCGCCCATGATCGTGGCGAAGACGAGCCCCAGGAGCAGGATCGCCGGGGTCACGCGGAACGCGAACGTGATCTCGCCGAACGACTGCCAGTTCGTGGTGCTGGTCTGGATGCCGTTGATCGGGAGGGACAGCAGGCAGCCGAGGAGGCCGCCGGCGAGCGCGACGAGCACGGCCTCGAGGAGGAACGAGGCCATGACGCTGCGCGGCTTGAAGCCGAGCGTGAGCAGGAGCGCGATCTCGCGCGTGCGCGCGCCGACCATCGCGTCCATGGTGTTGATCGCGCCGACGATGGCGCCGACGGCCATGATCGCCGTGACGACGAACGCCAGGGTGCGGAGCACGGTGGAGAGGAAGCCGGCCTGCTCGGCGAAGAACTGCGACTCGGGCTTGGCCTCGACCTGAAGGCGGGGGTCGGCGGCGATGCGCGCCCGCACGCGCTCGGCGGCCGTCGGGTCCGCGAGCCGCAGCACGACGGACTGGTAGACCGGGCCGCGGAAGACGTGCATGAGCACCTCGGCGTCGCCCCAGACCTCGGACTCGAACGCGCTGCCGCCGGCGGCGAAGTGGCCGACGACCGTGAAGTCCTCCTGCCCGAAGCGGAGCGTGTCGCCGATGGCGACGTCGCGCATGCGGCTCACGAGCCCCTTGCCGACGATGACCTCCGGGCGCCCGGGCGTGAACATCCGCCCCTCGACGATGCGGATCTGGTCGCGGACCGCGGTCGCCTGCGGGCCGACGCCGCGCACCGGCATGTGCGTCTCGGAGCCGTTCAGCCGCGGCTTGGCGACGACGACGTAGACGTCCGCGCTCGCGATCGCCCGACCGTCCGGCAGCCGAGCGACCTCGGGGTAGCTCTGGAGGATCGCCGCCGCGTCGCGACCGATGCCGCTCGAGATCTCGGCGTCGGCGCCCTTGCGCAGCACCAGGAGGTTGTCGGGCCGGCCGGTCCGGACCAGCGCGGTGCGGAAGCCGTTCGCGAGCGCGAGCATGCCGACGAACGTGACGACGACGAGCGCGATGCCGAGCGCCGTCGCCAGGCTGGTCAGTGGACGGCGCAGCAGGCTGCGCACGTTGTAGATCACCGGGATCTTCATGCGACGTACCTCAGCGCGTCGACGACCTTGAGGCGGGCGGACTGCCAGGCGGGCACGGCGCCGCTCGCGGCGGCGATGCCGAGCGCCATCGCCAGGGCGATCCCGGCGATCCCGGGCGTGACCCTCAGCCCCGGCACGAAGCCGCCCAGGTCGAAGCCCACGACGTTGAAGAGGAGGAGCGCGCCGCCGAGCCCGAGGAGGAGGCCGAGCCCGGCCACGATGAGCGCCTCGGCGAGCACGAGCCGCAGCACGTCGCCGTCGGAGAAGCCGAGCGTCTTCAGCACGGCGACCTCGCCGAAGCGCTCGCGGGCCGACATCGCCATGGTGTTGGCCGCCACCAGCAGGATCGCGAACACGACGGCCATGCCGATCGCGTTCAGGAAGAAGCCGATGTTCCCGTACAGCCCGACGAAGCCGAGGTTGAACGCCTTCTCCGTCTGCGTGCGCGTGGCCGCGGCCGAGTTCTCGAAGGTGCGGTCGATCACGGCGGCGATCGCGGGCGCGCGCGTCGGGTCGGTGATGCCGAGCACGTACCACCCGATCTGCCCCTCGCTGCCCTGCGCCCGCGCGATCTCGTCCAGGTAGCGGTGGTGGAACATGAACGACGACTGGTCGAAGCCCGCCTGCCCCGCCGTGTAGACGCCGCGGATGTTGAAGCGGTGCTCGCCGGGCCAGATCGTGCCGCGCAGCGTGACCGTCTGGCCGAGCTTCCAGCCGAAGCGCTCCATCGTGCGCACGCCGACGATCGCGCCGGCGCGGTCCGCCAGGAACGCCTGCGTCTGCTCCGCCGGCAGCACGATCTCCGGGTAGAGCGCAAGGTACGTCTCCGGGTCGATCGCGAAGTTCGCGAAGAAGTTCTTCGGGTCCTGGTAGGCGCCGCCGAACCAGCTCGCCCAGCTCACGACGCCGACGCCGTCCACGGCGGCCAGCTTCGCGCGGTACGCCAGCGGCAGCGGGAAGACCATCCCGAGCTTGTTCATGACGATCAGGCGCGACTCGCTGCCGACGTCGCCGACCGTCTGGAGCGTGCGCAGGAACGTGCGCAGCGTCACGAACAGGAAGAGCGCGACGGCGAGGCCGAGCACGGTGAGCAGCGTGCGCCGCGTGCGACGGCGCAGGTTGCGCGCGACGAGCGTGGCGCGGGTCATGACGCACCGCCCGCCGGCACGGCCGCCGGCTCCGGCGTCGCCCCGCCGCGGAGCGCGCCCTTCTCCAGGTGCAGTGTGCGGCTCGCGCGCGCCGCCGCGTTCGGGTCGTGCGTCACCATCACGATCGTCTTGCCGAACTCGGTGTTCAGCCGGTGCAGCAGGTCGAGGATCTCGGCGGCGGAGCGCGCGTCCAAGTCGCCCGTCGGCTCGTCGGCCAGGAGCAGCGTCGGGTCCGTCACGATCGCGCGCGCGATGCCGACGCGCTGCTCCTGCCCCCCCGAGAGCTGGCGCGGGAAGTGGTGCATCCGCTCCGCGAGCCCGACGACCTTCAGCGCCGTCTCCGCGTGCTCGCGCCGCTCCTTCCGCCCGAGCGGCGTCAGCAGCAGCGGCAGCTCCACGTTCTGGAGCGCCGTCAGCACCGGGATCAGGTTGTAGAGCTGGAAGACGAAGCCGACGTGCCGCGCCCGCCACGCCGCGAGCTGCTTCGGCTTCAGCCGCGTGATGTCCTCGCCCGCCACGCGGATGCTCCCCTCCGTCGGCACGTCCAGGCCGGCGAGGAGGTTCAGCAGCGTCGTCTTCCCGCTCCCGGACGGCCCCATCAGGGCCAGGAACTCGCCCGGCGCGATGTCCAGGTCCAGCCCCCGGAGCACGGTCAGCTCCTCGCTGTCCCGGCGATAGACCTTCGTGACTCCACGAACCTCCACCAGCGGCGTCATCCGGTCTCCTTTCGCGGCGTGTCCCCACCGGTCCGAACCCGCATTCCGTCCGTCAGCTCCGGCGGCGGCTCCAGCACGAGCGTCTCGCCGCCCGACAGCCCCCGCCGGATCTCGCGCCTGTCTCTTATACACAACACCGAGCCCACGAGACTCGACGTCATTTCTTAAT
>JADGGV010000234.1 GCA_019689775.1 Gemmatimonadota bacterium | reverse complement strand
CCCTAGAAGGACGGGCGATCCCCTCGCTCCGAGCCACTCCGCCGTTCCGCCGCCCCTATCCCCCCAACTCCTCCACCAGCGCGATCAGCTCGTCGTAGTCGAACGGTTTCGCCAGGCACCGCGGCCACAGCTCCGTCTCGGCCAGCACCTCGCAGCTCCCGGTCACGAGCACGGTCCGCCCCGCCAGCGCTTCCGTCGCCTCCAGCTCCGCCAGTAGGTTCAGCCCGTTCCCCGGCAGCCGCAGATCCACGAGCGCGGCGTCGAAGCGCCCCTCCCGCGCGCGCAGGCGCGCCTCGTCCACCGTCCCCGCGCCGACCACCTCGTGGCCCCGCCGCGCGAGCACCATCCCGATCGTCAGTCGGACCGCGTCTTCGTCGTCCACCAGGAGAACGCGGAGCGGTCGCGGCGGCGCCGCCGCCCGGCGTCGGCCGGGGCCGCCCGCCGCGGGGCGGGCCTGTCCTGCGTCGGACACGTGCATGGACCGTTGGGGGATGCGGGAGGATGTGGGGCGCCACGCACGCGCGTGACCAGCCATCCCGCCCAACCTAACCGCGCGCCCCGCTGCCCGCAACGAAACCGCGCCACTACGCGAAAAGCTCCACCGCTAAAGTTTCCCCGCCCCTCGCCGATATTGTGGGCGAGCAGCAGTTGGGAGCAAGGAAGCTCCCGCCTAACACTCCAGGGAAGGAGTCACACCGATGCGCATCAACACCAACGTCGCCTCGCTGAACGCGCAGCGCATGCTCGCGAAGACGGACGCGGACGCCGCCCGGATCATGGGGCGCCTCTCCTCCGGCTTCCGGATCAACCATGCCTCCGACGACGCCGCCGGCATGGCGATCGCCAACAAGCTGCGCGCCGACCTCCGCGGGCTCAAGCAGGCGTCGCGCAACGCCGAGCAGGCCAACGCCCTCCTCCAGGTCGCCGAGGGCGCGGCCCAGACGATCCAGAGCATCGTCGAGCGGATGAAGGAGCTCTCGATTCAGGCGACCTCCGACAACGTCGACGACGCCGCGCGCGCCAAGCTCGACCAGGAGTTCACCGCGCTGAAGGACGAGATCACGCGCATCGTCAACACCACGAAGTTCAACGGCAACAAGCTGATCGACGGCAGCTTCGGCAACAAGCTCGACACCTCCGCCGGCAAGAGCACCCTGATTGGTACGGCGGGCGTCAGCGCCAGCTCGATCACGCTCTCCGGTGCGAAGCAGGATAGCTTCACGCTGACCGCGGCGGCCGATGGGGTCACGCTGGAGGACAGCAGCGGCAACCAGCAGAAGATCGCCGGCACGGTCGACGGCAGCCAGGGCGAGCAGACCTGGAACTTCACGCAGTTCGGGATCACGGTGAAGACCACCAACCTCGGCGCCACGGACTCCGGCACCATCGACGTCGCTACGGGCACGGTGTCCTTCACCGTCAGCGTCAGCGGCGGGCAGGGCAGCGGCGGCGGAGCGGGGGCCGACGACGTCGCGATCACCGGGATCGACCTCTCGCTCGCGGGCCTCGGCATCAGCGGGTCGATCGATACCAAGAGCAACGCGCAGGCTGCGGTCGGCCAGATCGACGCGGCCATCAGCAACATCGCCAGCGCGCTCGGTACGATCGGCGCGGCGCAGAACCGGATCCAGTTCGCCTCGGACAACGTGCGGACGACGATCGAGAACGTCTCCGCCGCCGAGTCGACGATCCGCGACGCCGACATGGCCGAGGAGATGTCGAACTTCACCAAGACCCAGATCCTCCAGCAGGCGGGCACGGCCATGCTGGCCCAGGCCAACGCCGCCCCGCAGCTGGTCCTCAAGCTGCTCGGCTGATCCAGGCCGGCACCCCGCGAACCCCGGAGCCGGCTCCGCCCGGCTCCGGGATTCCCGTTACCTGAGACGGCAGGCGGATCGTGGATCCGATCAGCTCCATCAGCGGCATCGCCAGCGGAATCCAGTGGCGCGACATGATCGACCAGATCATGCAGATCGAGTCCGCGCCCATCGATGCCCTCAACGCCCGGATCGCCCTCGCGCAGCAGCGCTCGAACGCCTGGTCCACCTTCAAGTCCAAGGTCCAGGCCTTCTACGACGCCGCCCAGGCGCTCGCCGACGGCTCCGCGCTCGGCAAGCTGGGCGCCTCCGTCAGCTACGCCGGCTCCGTCGCGCCCCTCGCCGCCTCAGCCAGCGACGGCGCCGTCGCCGGCCACTACCAGGTCGTCGTCGAACGCCTCGCGGCCGCCGAGAAGCTCGGCGGCGAGACCTTCGCATCCCCGACCAGCGCGCTCGGCCTCTCCGGCGAATTCCTCGTCAACGGCGTCCGCATCGGCGTCGATCCCGCCGACACGCTGACCACGCTCGCGCGCCGCATCAACGACGCCGGCGCCGGCGTCTCCGCCAGCGTCGTCTCCACGACCGCCGGCCGCTACCGCCTGGTCCTCACCAGCTCGAGAACCGGCGCCGCCGGTATCGACCTCACCGACGCCTCCGGCGTCCTCGGACCCGGCGCGCTCGGCTTCCTCGACGGCACCGTCGCCGCCCGGAACCTCATCTCCAACGGCGCGCTCGGCGACGGCTTCGCCGACGATACGACGCCCGTCGCCGCGCTCCTCGGGCTCCAGACCCCGCCGAGCGGCACCGTCACCATCGGCGGCGTCTCCATGACGCTCGACCTGTCGCGCTCCCTGGCCGACATCGCCGCCGACATCAACACCGCCCTCGGCGCCGGCTCCTCGATCCAGGCCTCCGTCGTCGATGACGTCGTCGACGGCGCGACGGTCAAGCGTCTCCGGATCACCGGCACGACCTCCTTCGCCGATCCGAGCCACGTCCTCGAGAGCCTCGGCCTCGTCGAGGGCGGCCGCGCCGCCGTCGCCCAGAGCATCCAGACCGGCGTGCTGACCACCAAGGTCGGCCCGCCCACGACCGCCACGGCCGCCACCTCGCTCCTCGACCTCGGCGCCCTCGAGGGCGAGACGCTCACCATCACCGGCACCCGCGCCGACGGCAGCGCCCTCACGCTCGGAACCTTCACCATCTCGAGCACCCTCGCCGACGCCGGCCACGGCCTCACGCTCGGCGACCTCGTCAACGCGCTCAACGACCCGACCTCCGGGCTGCGCGCCGCCGGCCACCCCACGGCCACCGCGTCGATCTCCGCCGACGGCCGCCTCGTCATCACCGACGACGTCGGCGGCGACAGCCGCCTCTCCGTCAGCATCGTCGCCAACAACGAGCTCGGCGGCTCCCTCGACCTCGGCCCCCTCTCGACCGCCACCGTGGGCCGCGCCCGGACCATCACCGCCGGCGCCGACGCCGCCATGTACGTCGACGGCGCCTACGTCCAGCGCGCCAGCAACACCATCACGGACGTCATCCCCGGCGTTACGTTCGACCTCCTCGCCGCCTCGCCCGGCAACGTCGTCGACGTCAACGTCCAGCGCGACGTTGACGGCGCGGTCGCCGCCATCAAGTCCTTCGTCAACGCCTACAACGACCTGAGCAACTGGGTCGCCGCGCAGATGACGCCGCCGCCCACCGGCGTCGCCGCGCCGCCGCTCTTCGGCGATTCCATCCTCCGCAGCATGCGCGCGCAGCTCAACACCGCCATGCAGCGGGTCCTCGCGCCCGGCGTCGCCGGGGCCTACACACGCCTCGCCGATCTCGGCATCGAGATCGACCGCAACGGCCGTTACACGATCAACGAATCCAAGCTGCGCGACGCCGTGACCGCCGATCCGTCCGCCGTCGCCCGCCTCTTCGGCCTCTCCGGCACCACGACCACCGGCGCGCTCGCCTACGTCGGCGCCGGCGCCGCCACCACGCCCGGCACCTACCAGGTCGCCATCACCGCCGCCGCGACCCGCGCCGCCGCCGTCGCCGGCGCCTTCTCCACCGTCGCGGCCGGGGACACGCTCACCATCACGGACCTCGGGACCGGCAAGCGCTACGTCGTCAACATCGCCGCCGGCGCCGACATCGAGACCGTCGTGAGCGCCATCAACGCCGAGCTCGGCCGGGCAACCAGCCAGCAGATCACGCTCCCGGCGATCTACGCCGACGCCGCGGCCACCACCCCCGCCGACGAAACCACGCCCCTCGTCGGCAGCTACACCGGCGCCGGCTCGCCGCTCGCGCTCGCCGACGGCGACACGCTGTCCATCACCGGCACGACCAGCACCGGCAGCTCCTTCAGCACCTCGCTCCAGGTCACCGCCGCGTCCACGCTCGGCGACCTCCGCGCCGCGATCCAGAATCAGCTCGGCGCCGACGCCACCGTCACCGTCGACAACGGCCAGCTCGTCGTCACCTCGGCGAAGACCGGCTCCAGCCTCCTCTCCCTGAGCATCACCAAGGCGGCCGACGCCTCGACGCCCCTCGGCGCCTCGACCGTCGCCACCGAGGGCCGACCGGCCGCGCACATCACCGCCTCCGTCTTCACCGACGCCGGCGGCGTCCAGCACATCCAGCTCACCGATAGCGACTACGGCTCCGCCAACGGCTTCACGGTCGAGCAGGCCAACGGCAGCGAGCTCGGCTTCGTCGGGCTCGTCACCGCGACCGGCACCGACGTCCAGGGCACCATCGGCGGCATGCCCGCCACCGGAACCGGCCAGCTCCTCACCGGCGCCGCCGGGACCGCCGTCGAGGGCCTCATGGTCTCCTATACCGGCACCACCGCCAACCCGGCCGCCGGGTCCATCACGTTCTCCCGCGGCGTCGCCTCCGCCGCGCTCCTCGCCGCCGATCCGCTCCTCGGCGCCGGCAGCGGCGCGATCGACGCCATCACCCAGCGCCTCGCCGACGGCATCGCCGGCTACAACACCCGCATCGACGACATCCAGGAACGTCTCGATCGACGGCGCGAGGAGCTCATCCGCCGCTTCACCGCCATGGAGCAGGCCATCGCCCGCTCCCAGTCGCAGATGCAGTGGCTCTCCGGCCAGATCAACGCCCTCGCCGCCAACAGCAAGAACTGACCGAGCGAACGCCATGACCTACGCCAGCAGCTCCTCCGACCGCTACCGCGAGGCCCGCATCCTCGGCAGTTCGCGCGAGCAGCTCGTCGTGCTCCTCTACGAGCACCTGCTGGTCAGCCTCCGCCGCGCCGGCGCCCAGATCCGCGCCCGCGACCTCGAGGGCAAGGCCGCCAGCCTCACCCGCGCCGCCGACATCGTCTACGAGCTCCTCGGCGCGCTCGACTTCGACGCCGGCGGGGAGCTCGCCTCCCGCCTCGCCGCCCTCTACGGCTTCTTCGTCACCGAGATCACCGAGATCGGCCGCACCCTCGACGCCGATCGCCTCGACCGCCTCGCCGGCATCGTCGCCACGCTCCACGAGTCCTGGGCCCAGGCCGCCGCCCTGCACGCCGGCGCCAACGCCGCCACCGCTTGACGCCATGCCCGAGCCGCGAGACGCCGCCTCGGCCCCCCACGGCCCCGTCGACCGGGCCGACGCCTTCGCCCGCTACGTCGCGCTCCTCGAGCACCAGCTCGCCGCGCTCGACGCCGACGACCTCTCCGCCTTCCATCGGCTCGCCGACCAGCGCGACGCCCTCGCCGCCCGGCTCGACGCCGACCGCGGCCGCGCGACCACGACCGACCCGGAGCACCTCGAGCTCCTGCTCCGCCGCGCCGTCGAGCTCGACGCCCGCGTCCGCGAGCGCCTCTCCCTGTTGCGTGAACGCATCACCGCCGAGATGCGGGCGCTCGATCGGCAGAAGGCCATGGCGGCGAGCTACTTACGCGGTCCGACGGCGGGTCGTCGGATCGACCGTCGCTACTGAGTAGCCAGGGGTCGCTAAAGTTTTCCGCGTCGGCTGCCGAAGCTCCGCACGAGGAGGAACCATGGACATTCGCGATCTTCGTTCCGGCGTACCGAGCACCGGCGCGATACGCCACCCCGGGGCGGCGGTCGAGCCCCGAGCCGAGAACCGTGCCGACCGGGGCCGGACCGACCGGCGCGACCGCGTCGAGATCTCGTCCGAGGGACGCGCCCGCGCGGCCGAGGCGGCTCCGCCGCAAGGGAGCCTCCCGCCCGAGCGGCTGACCGAGATCCGCCGCCGCATCGCCGAGGGCGTCTACGACAGCGACGCCGTGCTCGAGGCCGTCGCCCGCCGCATCATCCAGAGCGGCGACCTCGACCTTTGACGCCGCCACCGCTGGAGGACCCGCCGACCATGGCCGCCAAGCGCGTCCCCGCCGAGCTGCTCTCCGACACCGAGGCGACGCTCCGCCTCGTCGACCACCTGGTCTCGGAGCTCGCGCCGTCGCGTCCGTCCGCGCCGCATTGGGGCGACGAGCCCGCTCCTGACGACGCCGCGACCGTCCGCCTCCCCGACCGGGCCTACACGGAGATCGTGGCCGTGGTCGATGCGCTCCAGCAGGGCCGCGACGCGGTGCGGCGCCTCGCCGCCGAGCGCCGGCACGGCTCCGCGCGCCCCGACGACCTCACCGCCGACCACCTCGCCCGCGCCGCCGCCTTCCTCGCCGACCTCGAGAACCGCCTCACCGCCGTTTTGGCCGACGCCCGGCCGCCCCTCTGACCCTCCCCCCGCGCGCGCCGCGGTGATAGATTGTTCCGCGCCCGCTCCCCCGGGCCCGGCGCCCCCCGCGGCCCAGCGCCCGCCCCCCC
>JADGGV010000233.1 GCA_019689775.1 Gemmatimonadota bacterium | reverse complement strand
CCCCCCTCCCGTTCGGGTCCGCTCAGCGCCCGGTGCCCGCCGCCCGGGTCGAGGCGAGGTCCGGGCGATGGCGGTCGAACCAGTCGACGATGCGGTTCATGTGGTCGACGCGGTGGTGCGGCTCGCCGGAGCGCGTCAGCTCGTGACCCTCGCGGGGGTAGCGCACGAACTCGACCTCCTTGCCCTGCACCTTCAGGGCCTTGTAAAGCGCCTCGGCGCCGCCCATGCCGACGCGCCGGTCCTCCTCGCCGTGCAGGATGAGGAGCGGCGTCTGCATGCTCGAGGCGTAGGCGAGGGGCGAGGCCTTCCACGCCTTCTCGTGGTCCTGCCACGGCACGGTGCCGAACTCGCTCTCGAAGAGCCGCCAGGTATTGGCCATGCCGTACCAGGCCGTCATCTCGAAGACGCCGCGCTGCGCAGCCGCGGCCTTGAAGCGGTTCGTGTGGCCGATCATCCAGGCGGTCAGGTAGCCGGCGTAGCTGCCGCCGGTCAGGTACTGCCGGTTCGGGTCGGCCCAGCCGCGGGCGATGACCGAGTCCGCGCCGGCCAGCACGTCGCCCATGGGGAGCTCGCCCCAGTTGTCGTGGATCGCCTTCTTCCACTCGAAGCCGTAGCCGTCGCTGCCGCGCGGGTTGGAGAAGAAGACGACGTAGCCGTCGCCGGCCAGCGTCTGGTACTCGAGCCACATGCTCTGCTCGCCGGGGCCCCACATGGCGTGCGGCCCTCCGTGCATCTCGACGGCGAGCGGCATCCCCGGCTTGAAGTTCGGCGGGCGCACGATCCAGCCCTGCACGCGGGTGCCGTCGGGCGCGCGGTACCAGATCTCCTCGTAGGGCTGCACGTACACGGCGGCGAGGAGCGAATCGTTGAGCTGCGTGAGGCGGCGCGGCGAGGAGCCGTCGGCCCTGGCCGCGAAGACCTCGCTCGGATCGCTCGGGTTCATCTCCGACCAGGCGAGCGTGCCGCCGGCGAGGTCGAAGGAGAGCGCGCCGCGCGGGCCGGAGACGAGCGGCTTCGGCGCGGAGCCGTCCGGGCGAGCGCGGTAGATCGCGACGGCGCCGCGGTCGCTGACGGAGAAGAGCAGGTCGCCGGTCTTCGGGTCCCAGACCGGGGAGCGGGCGCTGCGGTCGAGCGCGCAGGAGACGCAGCGCCGCACCGAACTGCCGAGCTCGAGGATCGTGACCTCGTTGTTCGCCGCGGACTCGTGCTCGCCGACGATGCTGCGCACGTAGGCGATGCGCTTGCCGTCGGGCGAGAAGACGGGGCTCTGGTCGTCCCACGCCGCGACGCGCGCGGGCCCGGGCAGCGCGAGCGGCTTGACGCCCTCGGGCGGCGCGTCGCCTCCGGTCAGGTTGCGCGGCTCGCCGGAGCCGTCGGCGGCGACGAGCCAGATGTCGCCGTCCTGCTCGTAGTCGGGCTCCCAGTCGCCCTTCGGCGGCCGGGCCGCGAACGCGATCCACTTCCCGTCGGGCGACCACGACGGCGAGGAGTGCGGGAATGCGCCGCTCGTGATCCGCACCGGCTTCGCGCCCTCCTTCGTCACGTCGAGGACGTAGATCTGCCCCCAGCGCTCGGGCGCGAGCCCGGTCTCGGCGAGGAAGGCGAGGCGCGTGACCACGTGGGGGTCGCCCTTCTCCGCCGCGAGCGCCAGCCGCTCGCGGCGCGTGTTGGCGACCTTCTTCTCCGCCGGCTTCGCGGAGTCGCGGCCCTCGAGCTGCTTCGGCGTGAGCGCGGCGGTGAACGCGATGCGCGTCCCGTCCGGCGACCAGACGGGGCCGGAGACCCCGGTCTCCAGCGTCGTCACGCGCCGCGCTTCGCCCGGCCGGTCCAGCGGGAGCAGGTAAAGCTGCGGACGCTCGTCGCCCTGCCGCCGCGCCGTGAACGCCAGCGTGCGCCCGTCCGGCGAGATCGCGGGCGAGCCCGCGCCATCGCCGGTGGAGTAGGTGAGCTGCCGGCGCGACGACCCGTCGGCGGCCGCCAGCCACAGCTCGCGTTCGTAGCGGTTCCGGGCCGAGTCCGCGCGCGAGACGACGTAGACGACCCACCGGCCGTCCGGCGAGACCGTCACGTCCGAGGCGAAGCGCAAGCGGTAGAGGTCCTCGGCCACGAGGGGCCGCTTCTGCTGCGCGGACGCCGCGCCGGCCCACGCTAGAGCGAGGCTCGCCGCGGTCACGAGTGCGCTGCGGCGCATGGACGAGCTCCTGTCGAGAGGGTTGATGCGGCTGTGAGGACCGGGTAGGATGGCCGCCCCGCCGGCCGCCGTCAAGCGCGCAGCCCTGGACCGAGGTCCTTGTGAAGCAACGAGGTAGCCCGACGCCGGGCGCCGACCTCGACGCCGCCACGAGCCGGACCGGCCTCACCGGCGCCGGTTGCCCCGCCGCGTGGGGTTTCGTCGTCGGCCGGCTATGCCGCAGCCGCGCGATCGACGAGCGCGTCCGGTCCGTGCCGGGCGGCGGCTCCGGGCGGTGGCCGCCGACCGGGCCCCCTTGCGCGATCGGACCGAGTCCGCGACCCGTTCCGGGTCGCATTCACGGATGCCCGGAGGTCTGGTCCCGAATGAGTGACGCCCCGATCCGCGTGCTGTTCGTCTGCCTCGGCAACATCTGCCGCTCCCCCACGGCGGAAGGCGTGTTCCGACACGTCGTCACGGCGGCGGGGTTGGCGGCGCGCTTCGACATCGATTCGGCCGGCACGGGGTCGTGGCACGTCGGGGAGCCGCCGGACGCGCGAGCGGCGGCGGCGGCGCAGCGCCGCGGGATCCGCCTGAGCGGGCGGGCGCGGCAGCTTCGCCGGGAGGACCTGCGCACCTTCCACTACGTCCTGGCGATGGACGCCGAGAACCTGCGAACCATCGAGCGGCTGCGGGACGCGGCGGCCAGCGCGCAGATCCGGCTGTTCCGGGAGTTCGATCCGGCGGCCGGCGACGGTCTGGACGTGCCCGATCCGTACTACGGCGGGCCGGATGGGTTCGAGACGGTGCTCGACATCGTCGAGCGCGCGGCGCTCGGGCTGCTCGAGCACATCCGACGGGAGCACGCGCTCTGAGGATCCCGCAGGAGGTTCGCGTGGCCGCCGGCGCGGCGTGGTCCGCCCGCCTGGGCCGGCCGGTCGAGCTGCGCGGCGAGCGCCGCGTCGGCGGCGGCTGCATCAGCGCGGTGGCGCGCGTGGAGTCGGCGGCCGGCGATGTCGCATTCCTGAAGTGGGGTACGCCCGCGGCGCTGTTCCGCGAGGAGGCGCGCTCGCTGGCGGCGCTCGAGGCGACGGGGGCGCTGCGCGTGCCGGCGGTGCTCGGCGTCGCCGTCGCCGAGGGCGCGGCCGGCGCCGAAACCGGCTGGCTGCTCCTCGAGTGGCTGGAGCCGGCGCCGGAGGGGGCGGGGATGTGGGCCGCGCTCGGCCGCGGGCTGGCGCGGCTGCACCGGACGCGGGCGGAGCGCTTCGGCTGGCCGGCGGACAACTTCATCGGGCCGCTGCCGCAGGCGAACGCCTGGTCCTCGGACTGGGCGACGTTCTGGTGGGAGCGGCGGCTCGCGCCGCAGCTCCGACGGGCGTACGACGCGGGGTACTTCTCCCCCACCGAGCGGCGTCGCTTCGAGCGGCTGGGCGCCGGGTTGGCCGAGCGGCTGGCGGCCGCGGCCGAGGACGGTCCCTCGCTGCTGCACGGCGACCTCTGGAGCGGGAACGTGCACCCGACCGGCGGGGGCGCGGCGCTCGTCGACCCGTCGTCGTACTACGGGCATCGTGAGGTCGATCTGGCGATGAGCGAGCTGTTCGGCGGGTTCGGCCGCGGCTTCCACGACGCGTACCGCGAGGCATGGCCGCTCGCGCCCGGGTACGCGCGGGAGCGCCGGCCGATCTACCAGCTCTACTACCTGCTGGTGCACGTCAACCTGTTCGGCGCGGGGTACGTCGGGAGCACGCTCGCTGCGCTGGCGGCGGCGGGGTAGTTCGCCGCCGGGGCGGCGCGGGCGCGAGCGGGTGAGTCGTCGCCCGGCGCGCGAGCCGGGGCGTGGGCGCGCCCACCGCGAACGCCGCGCGCGGCCGCTGCGCCTTGCCGCCCGGGGGAGGCGCGGCGAGATTGACGCCCCATGCCGCGCCTCGTCGTCTACAGCGATTACGTCTGCCCGTTCAGCTATCTGGCGGAGAGCGGCCTGGCGCGGCTGAAGCTGGAGGAGGGCGTGGTCGTCGAGTATCGCCCCTTCGAGCTGCGCCCCGCGCCGGCGCAGCTCCCGGACCCGGCCGACCCGGCGCTCGTGGCGCAGTGGGAGCGCACGATCCTGCCGTTGGCGGCGACGCTCGGCGTCGAGATGCGGCGGCCCCCGGTCGTGCCCCGCTCGCGGAAGGCGCACGAGCTGGCGGCGTTCGCGCGCGAGAAGGGCGTCTTCCCCGCGATGCACGACGCGCTGTTCCGGGCGTTCTTCCAGGAGGGGCGCGACATCGGTCGGATCGACGTGCTCGTGGATCTCGCCGTGGCGCTCGGGCTCGACCGGACGGAGACGCGGGTGGTGCTGGACGTGGACCGCTGCACGCCGGAGGTCGAGGCGGCGGAACTCGAGGCCGTGCGGCGCGGCATCCTCGCCGTGCCCACGTTCTGCCGCGACGACGAGGAGCTGGCCGGGCTCCAGCCCTACCCCGTGCTGCGCGCCTGGGTGCGCGGCGAGAGCATCGACGGACCCTGACGACTTCGGACGACATGGCCAGCTACTCTCGGTTGACGGCGGCGCCGATCGCGGACGTGCTGCGGCGGGCAGAGGAGGTGCTGACGGCGCGGCTGCCGCTCCGCAAGGAGAAGGAGGACCGCCACTCCATCACGCTGACGGGCGGCGATGGGACGGCGACGATCACGGCGCACCGCCACGGGTTGGAGACCGAGGTGATCGCGTCGACCGACCAGCTCCGGACCTCGCGCCTCGACCTCGACGTGCAGTACTTCCTGACCACGCTGCCGTACCAGCCCGGCGACGCCGTCCCCGGCTGACGGGCGCCGGCCCGCCGCGGCTGTGCAGCCAGGTCGCAAGCCGGTATATTCCGCCGACCTTGATGCACAACCGCGGGGGTGGAATGGCTGGGACGTTCTCGGATCTGGGGTTGCGGCCCGGGCTGGTGCGGGCCGCGGAGGCGGCGGGGTTCGCGGGGCCGACACCGCTACAGGAGGCGACGATCCCCGTCCTGCGGCGCGGCGCGAACGCGGTGGTCGAGGCGTCGTCCGGCGCCGGTGTGACGGCCGCCGTCGGCCTCCCGCTGCTGGATCGGCTCGCCGAGCTGAGGGACGGTGGTGAGACGGAGCGGCTGCTGGCGCTCGTGCTGGCGCCGACCGAGGAGGCGGCCGGCCGCTTCGCCGAGGCGATGGCGCCGTTCGCACTCGCCGAGGGGGTGCGCATCGCCGCGCTCGTGCCGGGCTGGGCGCCGGTGACCGGCGCGGAGGTCGTCGTGGCGACGCCGCCGCGCGTCCTCGAGGCCGTGGAGAGCTCGACGCTCAAGCTGGACGCGCTGGAGGCGCTCGTCGTCATGGACGCGGCGAGTCTCTTCGCGCTGGGTGGCGGCGAGGCGCTCGACACGCTGACGCCGCTGGTGCGGCGCGAGGCGCAGCGGGTGCTCGTGGCCGCGCCCCTCACGCGCGAGGTCGAGGACTACGTCGAGCTGCACATCCGCAAGGCGCTGCGCATCCCGCCCCGTCCGGTCGAGGAGGCCGCGGCGCCGGAGACGACCGGTAGCGTCGCCTACGTCGTCGTCGGTGAGGACGAGAAGCTCGACGCGGCGGCGCGGATCATCGCCGAGAACCCGGGCACGGTGGTCTTCTCCCGCACGGACGATCGTGCCGCGGAGATCGCCGAAGCGCTCGCGAACCGCGGCTTCCGCGTCGGCGCGATCGGCGAGCCGGACACGGACGTCGTGGTCGCCGCCGCGAGCGCGCCGCCCGAGGAGCTGGCCGGGGCGCGTCCGCTCAGCGTGGACGTCCCGTTCGACGGCGCGCAGCTCCGCGGCCGACACGCGGCGCAGGGCGGCATCGTGCTCGTCCTTCCGCGCGAGGTGCCGCACCTGAAGCGGATCGCCCGCGAGGCCGCACTCGCCGCGGTCCCGCGGCGCGCCCCGGCGCCCACCGCCGGCGCGCTCGCGGCGTTTCGCCGCCAGCTCGCACAGGCCGTCCGCGAGGAGGACCTCGCGGCGCAGCTCCTCGTGCTCGAACCGCTCTTCGACGAGTTCTCGCCGGCCGAGGTGGCGGCCGCCGCGTGCGCGCTGCTCCGCAAGCGGACGCCGGCCCCCGAGCCCCGCCCCGCCGAGCCCGGCCGCGCACCGCGCGCGCCCGCCGCGCCGCCGGCGTACGTCCGGCTCTTCATCTCCGTCGGCCAGCGCGACAACGTGCGCCCCGGCGACCTGGTCGCCGCGATCGCCGGCGAGGCCGGCGTCAGCGGCGACCAGATCGGTCGCATCGACGTGCGCGACACGTTCTCGATCGTCGAGGTGCCGGGCGAGGCGGGGGACCGCGTCATCCGCGCGCTGAACGGGACGACGCTCCGTGGCCGGAGCGTGCGCGTCGACTACGATCGGAAGCGGACGGGCGGCGCGGGTGGGCGCGAGGGCGGCCGCCCCGCGGGACCGCGGCGGCCGGGGGTCGGGCGGCCCCGGCG
>JADGGV010000232.1 GCA_019689775.1 Gemmatimonadota bacterium | reverse complement strand
AATGCCGCCCGCCGCCAGTAAGGTTATTCCTCTAAAGTGTTTGACAATGATGTACCGGTCGGCCAGCGGCGCGAACAGATGATAGAGCACCCGTCACTCTCCCGTCCCGGGCGCGGCCACATCACCGCGCCCGGAGGACTCGGCCCAGGAAGACAGCGCTGAGGAGCGCCCGGAGGGGGGCGCCGCGTCACGCCCCCGCGAAAGCTGCTCGTGATGCCCCGGGCCGGCCGCGTCACCGGCGGGTCCGGGCGTTCCCCAGCGGGATTCCAGCAGCGGGAGCAGCCGCTCGAGCGCGACGCCCCGCGATCCCTTCAGCAGCACGACCTCGTCCCCGCGCAGCCGCTCGGCCAGCGGGCCGAACGCCGACGGCGCATCGGCGGCGCGGATTAGCCGCCCGCCGAGCCGCGCCGCCAAAGGCTCGAACGCGGGCACGAAGTCTCCGGTCGCCACGATCAGGTCGATGTCCGCGGCGGCCACCGCCTCGGCCGCCTCGCGGTGCAGCTCGGCGGCGCGCGCGCCGAGCTCCAGCATCGAGCCGAGGACCGCCACGCGGCCGCCGCGCCGCGGCAGCGACGTCAGCGTGTCCACGGCCGCGCGCAGGCTCCCGGGATTCGCGTTGTAGCAGTCCGAGAGCACGAGCAGCTCGCCGTAGCGGTGCAGCTCGCCGCGCATCCGCCCAGCCCGCACGCCGCCCAGCGCGGCGACGGCCGCGTCAGGGTCGACGCCCCACTCCAGCCCGACGCCGAGCGCCAGTAGCGCGTTCCGCGCGTTGTGCCGCGCGGGGAGGTCGAGCCGCACCTCGCGCCCGCGCCACCGGAAGTGGACCCGGCCCGCCTCGTCGAGGCGCACGTCCTCCGCCCGCAGCTCGGGATCGGCCGCGTCGGACCAGCCGGCCACGCGCACGCGCGGCGCGAGCGCGCGCGCCGCGGCCGACAGCGCGGGCGGCTCGTCGCCCACGACCGCGAAGCCGTCGGCGGGGAGCGCGGCCAGGACCGACGTCTCCTCACGCAGCACGCCCTCCAGGTCGCCGAGCCCCTCGAGGTGCTCCTCCGCGATGCTCGTCACGACCGCCGCGTTCGGCTCGACGATCCCCGCCAGCCGCGCCACCTCGCCCGGCGCGTTCGTCCCCAGCTCGACGACCAGCACCTCCGCGTCCGCGGGCGCGGCCAGCACGGTCAGCGGCGCGCCCACCAGGTTGTTCAGGTTGCCCGTCGTCGCATGCACGCCATAGCGCGTGGCGAGCACCGCGCGGGTCAGCTCCTTCGTCGTCGTCTTGCCGTTGCTGCCGGTGATGGCAAGCACGCGCGCCGACAGGTGCCGCCGGTAGTAGCGGGCGAGGTGGCCCAGCGCCTCCAGCGTGTCCGCCACCTCGTAGTACGGGATCGGCGGCGCGCCCTCCGGCACCCGCTCCACGACCGCGCCCGCGGCGCCCGCCTCGACCGCCTGCGCGAGGAGGTCGTGCGCGTCGAAGCGCGGTCCGCGCAGCGCCACGAAGAGCGCGCCCGCCGGGAGCGTCCGCGTGTCGGTGGCGACGCTGGCGTACTCGAGCGCCGCGCCCGGCCCCGCCGGGAGCCCGAGCGCCGCCCGCACCCGTGCATCGGTCCAGAAGCTCATGCGTCGGCCCCCGCCGCCAGCAGCTCCGCCACGATCTCCCGTTCGTCGAAGTGCCGCCGCTCGTGGCCCACGACCTGGTACGTCTCGTGGCCTTTCCCCGCGAGCAGCACGATGTCGTCGGGGCGCGCAATCTCGAGCGCCCGGGCGATCGCCTCGCGTCGATCCGTGATCCGCTCGTGCGGCCGGCCGTCCAGCCCGGCCTCGATGTCCGCGATGATCGCGTCCGGGTCCTCCGTGCGCGGGTTGTCCGACGTGACGATGACCACGTCCGCCGCCCGCGCCGCCGCCGCCCCCATGAGCGGGCGCTTGCCGCGGTCGCGGTCGCCGCCCGCGCCGAACACCACGATCAGGCGCCCGGGCGAGAGCGCGCGCAGCGCCTCGAGCACCCGCTCCAGCGCGTCCGGCGTGTGCGCGTAGTCCCGAAGCACCACGCAGGGCCGCTCCGCGATCCGCTCCAGCCGCCCGGGCACCTGCGGCAGCGTCGTGAGCCCTACCGCGATCTCGCTCGCCGTCAGGCCGAGCACCAGGCCGGCCGCCGCGGCCGCGAGCGCGTTCTCGACGTTGTAGCCGCCGAGCAGCGGGAGGTGCACGTCGGCCGCGCCCGCCGGCGTCTCCAGCCGGAAGCGCGCGCCGTCGGCCCGGAGGACGACAGACGCCGCCCGCACCTCGGCGCCCCGGCCGAAGCGCACCGCCCGCGGCGCCCGCTCGGCCACGCCGCGCCACGCCGCGTCGTCGGCGTTCACCACGGCCACGCCGTCCGGCCGGAGCCGCTCCACGAGCGACGCCTTCGCCGCGCGGTACGCCTCGAACGTGCCGTGGTAGTCCAGGTGGTCCCGCGTGAGGTTCGTGAAGACCGCCGCGTCGAAGCGGAGCGCATGCACGCGCCCCTGGTCGAGCGCGTGCGAGGAGACCTCCATCGCCACCGCCTCAACGCCGTCGGCGACGAGGCCCGCGAGCAGCCGCGCGAGCTCGACCGGCCCGGGCGTCGTCAGGTTCTCCGTGCCCGGCACCAGGCTCCCGTCGCGCCGCCGCACGCCCAACGTGCCGATGGACGCCGCGTTCCAGCGCGCGCCGAGCAGGTGGCGCAGCATCCAGACGGTCGTGCTCTTCCCGTTCGTGCCGGTCACGCCGACGAGCCGCAGTCGCGCCGCGGGATCGCCGTAGACGACCATCGCCGCCACGGCGGCCGCCCGGCGCCCGTCCGTCACCAGCACCTGCGGGATCGCGACGCCGCCCAGCTCCCGCTCCACGAGCGCCGCCGCCGCGCCCGCCGCCTCGGCGGCCGGGACGTAGGCGTGTGCGTCGGCGGCGGTGCCGGCCCACGCGCAGAACAGGTCGCCCGCCCGCACGAGCCGGCTGTCGTCGGTCACGCCGGAAAGCGACGCGTCGACCGAGGGCGCGCCGACGAGGAGGCCGTCCGCCCGCAGCCGAGCCACCACGTCCGCCAGCGAGACGGGGGTCGGGCGCGTCACTGCGTCCCTCCCCCCGGCTCGATCCGGACGACCGTCCCCGGCGGCACCAGCGCGCCCGCCGGAGGCGCGGTCCTCGCCGCGACGCCGCTCTCCGCGACCTCGACCCGGAACCCCGCCGCCAGCAGCGCCCGCGCCGCATCGCGCAACGGCAGTCCGGCCACGTCCGGGACCGGGCGAGGCCCGCTCGGCGCGGCCACGAGCCGTGTCGCGCCCGGCGCTACGCCGGCGTCCAGCGCGAAGACGAACGGACCCGGCGCCGCCGGCGGCGCCGCGGCCGCGCCGCGCGGCGCCGGGAGCGAGTCCGGCGGCGCGGTGGCCGAGTCCGGCCGCGCCGCGCGCGCCCCGGCCGGCCGGTCCAGCGGCGTCTTCCACGTCGCCAGCGCGGCCGCCAGCGTCGCGCGCGTGACCGGCGCGGCGGTCGCACCGCCGTAGTACGCGCCCCGGGGTCGATCGAGCTTCACCAGAAAAACCACCTGCGGGTTGTCGGCCGGGAAGAAACCGGCGAACGACGCCGTGTACGCCCCGCTCTCGTAGCGGCCCGCCCGGAAGAGTCGCGCCGTGCCCGTCTTCCCGGCCACCGGGAACCGCCCCAGCGCCGCCTGCGTCCCCGTGCCCTCCTCGACGACCTCCGCCAGGACGCTTCGGATCTGCCGCGCCACGGGCTCGGAGATCACTCGGCGCACCGCCCGCGGCGCCATGGACGCGACGACCCGCCCATCCCGCGAGCGCACTTCGCGTACCAGGCGCGGCTCCATCAACACGCCGCCGTTCGCGATCGCCGCGTACCCCATCGCCATCTGAAGCGGCGTGACCCCGACCTCGTAGCCGATCGCCAGGCTCCCCTGCGAGTACCGCGACCAGTGCGCCGGACGCCGCAGGAGCCCCGCCGATTCGGACGGGTAGCGCAGCCCGGTCGGGCTGCCGAAGCCGAAGGCCCGGAGGTAGCGGAACTGCACCTCCCCCGGCAGCCGGCTCGAGAACTTCACCATCGTGATGTTCGACGACTCGCGGAGCCCCTCGCGCAACGTGATCCAGCCCAGCGGGTGCGTGTCCGTGACCGTGCGGCCGTCGATCACCGCCTGGCCGTTCTCCGCGAACACCGGGTCGGACAGCCGGGCCCGCTTCTCCTCCAGCAGCGTCGCCACGAAGAACGGCTTGAACGTCGACCCCGGCTCGTACGTGTCCGTGACCGCCCGCCACTGCCGCGAGCCGTCGCGCCGCACCGTCGCCGCCGCCAGCACCTCGCCCGTGCGCGGGTCCACCAGCACCATGTCGCCGCCGGCCGCCTGCGTGCTGTCGACCGCCGCCCGCAGCGCCTCCTGCGCGATCTCCTGGAGCCCGGCGTCCAGCGTCAGGTAGACGTCGTTGCCGCGAACCGGCGCCACGACCGTCTGCATCGTACCGGGGATCGGCCGGCCACGCGCATCGCGCCGGACCACCGAGAAGCCCGGCTCGCCCGCCAGCAGCGTGTCCAGCTCGAGCTCGAGTCCGGACATCGCCTTCCCCTCCGGCGAGACCGAGCCCAGGATCTCCCGCGCCAGGTCCCCCTTCGGGTACATCCGCCCCATCACCGCCTCGAAGTAGACGCCGCGCATCCCCTCGAGCCGCCCCCGCGCCACGCCATCGAAGCGGCCCGCCAGCACCACCCAGCGACGCCGCGGATCCACCGCCCGCTTCGCCTCCGCCGGCGAGAGGCCCAGCACGTCGCGCAGCCGCCGAGCCGCCGCCGCCGCGTCCTCCAGTTCTCGCGGCGCCACCGCGACCCGGTACATCTCCTCGCTCGCCGCGAGCGGGATCCCGTTCCGGTCGTAGATCGTACCCCGCGGCGCCGGCAGCGTCAGGCGGTCCGCGTGCTGCTCCTCGGCGCGCGCCGCCCAGCGCCCGCCCTCCACCAACTCGAGCTGCGCACCCCGGCCCACGATCACGAGCGCGCCGAGCAGGATCCCCGCCAGCAGGATCCGGCGCCGCGCCGCGTGGTTCGCCTCGCGCCGGCTCATCGCGCGGCCCCCTCCGGATGCCGCGGCGCGGGCAGGATCACGATCTCCTCGCCCGTCGGCACGTGCATACCCAGCCGCCGCTCCGCCTCCGCCACGACCCGGCCGCGGCTCTCCAGCCGCTGGATCCGCGCCTCCAGCTCCGTGCGCGCCGCCTCCGCCACCGCCCGCTCGTCCCGCGCCTTCTCCAGGGCGCGCACCGCCTCCAGCGCGCGGCTCTGCCGCCAGACCACCACGCTCAGCGCCGCCATGAGGAGCGCGAACGCCAGCGCCAGCCGCAGCACACCGGTCGACCGCCGCCGCCGCGCCGCCATCAGGCCGCCTTCCTCCACGCGCGGAGACGAGCGCTCCGGGCCCTCGGATTCGCCGCCACTTCCTCGGCTGATGGAAGGACGGGTTTCTTCGTGAGGGTGGTGCCGAGGGCGCGACCTCGGCACGCGCAGATCGGTAGCTCGGGCGGGCAGATGCAACGCCGACTCCACTCGCGGAACGCATCCTTCACGATGCGATCCTCGAGGGAGTGGTAGGAGAGAACAACGAGGACCCCGCCCCCCTCCAGCCGATCCCGGAGCGCCGGGAGCGCACGCTCCAGCGCAGACAGCTCATCGTTCACGGCGATACGCAGCGCCTGGAAGATCCGCGCCTTGTCCTGCGCCTCCAGGCGCGGACCCAGCGCCCGCTCCATCGCCGCCACCAGATCGTCGCTCGTCTCGAACGGCCGCACCCGCCGGCGACGCACGATCTCCGCCGCCAGCCGCCGGGAACGTCGCTCCTCGCCATACTCGTAGAACAGCTCCGCCAGCGCCGCCTCGGGCCGCTCGTTCAGCAGCTCCGCCGCCGTCGGCCGCGAGGACGCCGAGCCCGCCATCCGCATGTCCAGCGGCGTGCCCGGCCGGAAAGAAAACCCCCGCGCCGTCTCGTCGATCTGCCGCGACGAAACCCCCAGATCCAGTAGCGCGCCCGCCAGCGCCCGCGGCGCCGCCTCCGCCGCCGTCGCATAATCGGTGCGACGCAGCGTCACGCGGTCGCCGAACCGCGCCAGCCGCCGCTTCGCCGCCTCGAGCGCTTCCGGATCCTGGTCTACGCCGATCACTCGAGCTCCCGCGCCCGCGTCCAGAATCGCCTCGCTGTGCCCTCCGCCTCCGACCGTCCCGTCGAAGTACACCCCTCCGCGCGCCGGCTCCAGGTACCCCAGAACCTCCCTCACCATCACCGGAACGTGGTACGTCGCGCCGTCCTCACCCATCACCGGAAGATCTGCGGTGCGAACCGCTCGAACCCCGCCGCCCCCGCCTGGATCGCCGCCTCGAACTGCTCCGGGTTCCAGATCTCGATCTTGTCGATCGCCCCGACCAGCAGCGCCTGCCCATCCAGATGCGCCGCCTCCTTCAGCCGCGCCGGAATCAGGATCCGCCCCTGGCTATCCGGCACCACCTCCACCGCGTTCGACAGCACCGAAAGCACGTAGAGCCGCGCCTCCGGCTGATGCCGCACCAGCTCCCGCAGCCGCTCCTCCACCCCCGCCCACTCCCCCTCCGGGTACAACGCCAGCGACGGCGCGTACGCCTGGAGC
>JADGGV010000231.1 GCA_019689775.1 Gemmatimonadota bacterium | reverse complement strand
ATGCCGAGGGGGTGAGCGGGAGAGTGGGAGAGCGGGAGCGTGGGCGGAACGGCCGTCGCCCGCTCCTCCGCTCCCCCGCCCTCCCACTCCGCCGTCAGTCTCCCGTGATGACCGAGTGCGCGGCCACGCTGACGCGGCCGGTGACCCCCGCCACGACCGCGCCGTCCCCGATCAACGAGTCGTGCAGCCGCGCCCGCTCGATCCGCACGCCCGCGCCCACGATCGAGTCGCGCAGCGTCGAGCCGCGGATCACGGAGCCCGTCTCGATGGTCACGTTCGGGCCGATCTCGACGTCCTCCAGCTCCACCCCCTCCTCCACCCGCACGGGGTCGTGGATCTTCACGTTCTGTCCACCGTCCGGCCGCCGCCCGCGCCCGTGCTCCAGCAAGTGCCGGTTCGTCTCCAGCAACGTCTCGACCTGGCCGCAGTCGTACCACCCCGCCACCTCGCCGACGCGGATCTTCGCGCCGTGGTCGATCATGTACTGGAACGCGTCCGTGATGTAGAACTCGCCCGACGGGCCGGGCGGCCCCGCCAGCGTATCGTTCACGCCCTCGAAGAACAGCCGCCAGTCGCGGATGTAGTACAGGCCGATGTTCGCCAGCCTCGAGATCGGGTCTTTCGGCTTCTCCACGATGCGCTTCATGAAGCCGTCCGCGTCCCGGACGATGACCCCGAAGCGCTGGTAATCCTCGACCTCCTTCGCCCAGATCACGCCCGCCTCGTCGGCCGGCAGGCGCGTCGCCAGCCCGAGGTCCGCATCGAACAGCGTGTCCACGAAGATGATCAGCACGTCCTCGTCGACGAACTCCTCGGCCAGCTTCACCGCCCCGGCGGTCCCGTTCTGCACCGGCTGCTCCACGTAGCGCGCCCGGAACTCCGGGTACGCCTCCGCCACGTACGCCTCGATGACGGTCCCCAGGTAGCCGGTGATGAAGATGATCTCCTCGACGCCGAGCTTCTTCAGGTCGTCGAGGATGTAGCTCATGACCGGGCGGCCGCCGACGTGCAGCAGCGGCTTCGGCGTGTGATAGGTCTGCGGGCGCAGCCGCGTCCCCTTCCCCGCCAGCGGGATGATCACTTTCACGGGCGCCTCCTCGGGCTGCGTGCCTCTCCGGCGCGCGCGCTCGCCGCGCCGCTCCACCGCGCATGCAGGGACGGTTCCATCCCCGTCCCGCGCCCCCGTCCCGCCATCCGTCGGACCCGTGGGGCGCGGCGCGGCAGGAGAATAGGCCCCGCGCGGGTGGGGCGCAATTCGATGGACGGAGACGGCATCGGCCCGGGCCGACCCGCGGGAGGACAGGCGGCGCCGTCGCCGCGTCCACGCTCCGGCCCCGCGCCCTCCCACGCAGCGCCGCCCGCACCGCCGCGCGCCTCCGTCTCGCGCGCCGCGCCTCGATCGCCTACGTTGACGGCGCGCCCGGCTTTCGGCCGCCGGCAGGCGGATCGGGGACGCCGCCTCGAGCCCGGCGGGTGTGCAAGCGACGGCGCCTCGCTCGTCCTACTCCCCGCGGGGCGCGCCGGAGCGCCCCGCTCGCGGAACCCCGTTGTCGGAGACGGACGATGAGAACGATATTCGCCTTCGCGACCTCGCTCCTTGCGATCCCTGCCGCCGCCACCGCGCAGCAGCCGCCGGCGGCGGCGCCGCCGCCGATCCGCACCATCACCGTGAGCGGCACCGGCACCGTCCTGCGCCAGCCCGACCAGGCCGTCGTCAACCTGGCCGTCGAGAGCTTCGCCGCCACCGCCGAGCAGGCCGCGCGCGAGAACGCCGATAAGATGGACGCCATGCTGAAGGCAATCCGGCAGGCCGGCATCCCGCAGGAGAAGATCCGCACCGTGTCGTACCAGCTCACCCCGGAGTACGACTACAGTGAGCCGCGCACGCCGCGTCAGCCCGGCGAGCAGCGGCTCGTCGGCTACCGCGCCATGAACATGGTCATGGTCACGATCGACGACATCCGGAAGGTCGGGCCTGTCATCGACGCCGCCATCAAGGCGGGTGGCAACCGCGTGGCGGGGATCAACTTCCAGCTCAAGGACCCGGACGCCGCGCGCCAGGACGCGCTCCGCCAGGCCGTGCAGAAGGCCCGCCGCGAGGCCGCGACGCTTGTCGAGGCCAGCGGCGAGACGCTCGGCGAGCTGGTCACCCTCACGACGGCGCCCCTGGTCGAGCCGCCGGTCCCGATGTTCCGGCGCGCCGAGGCCCTGGCCGTGACCGCCCCGGCGCCCACCCCGGTCGAGCCCGGCCAGCTCGAGATCCAGGCCACGGTGAGCGCCACGTACCGCATCGGCGCGCGATGAGGCTGCTCCGCCGCGCGTGGCGGGGGCTCACCCGGAACGTCGCCGAGACGGGGCCGGACGCCGACGATCCGCGCCTCGTCGGGCGGACCTACGCCATCCCCTTCGAGCGCGTCTGGCAGGCCGCCCTCGCCGTCGCGCGGCGCAAGCGCCTCTGGCGCATCGTCGAGCACGACGATCAGGACGGCCTCATCCGCATCGAGGCGACGACGCCCGTCTTCCGCTTCGTCGACGACGTCGTCGTCCGCGTCACGCTCGACGAGAACGCGCAGACCCGCGTCGACATGCGCTCCGCCTCGCGCCGGGGGATCGGCGACCTCGGCAAGAACCCGCGCCGCGTCGCCCGCTTCTTCCGCGCCCTCGACGGCGCGCTCCTCGGCCGCCACCGGCGATGAGGTTCGTCGATTTCCACACCCACCCCTACCGCCCGGACGACCTGGCCCCGGGCACGCGCGAGTTCGTGCGTCGCATCTCGCCCGCCGTCCGCGAGCACGGCGACCGCCTCGCCGATCCCGCCTTCGTCGCCGAGCTGCTCCGCGCCCAGGGCGCCGAGCGCGCCGTCGTCCTCGCCGAGCACTGCCCGAACAGCTCCGGCAACGTCCGCACGGAGACCGTCCTCGAAATCTGCCGCCAGGTCCCCGACTTCTTCCTCCCCTTCGCGTCCGTCGACCCGAACACCGACCCCGAGCCCGCCGCGCTGCTGCGCCGCTACCTCGACGACGGCGCCGTCGGCCTGAAGCTCTACCCGTCCTACCAGTTCTTCTACCCGAACGAGCGCCGCGTCTACCCGATCTACGAGGTCGCCCAGGAGCGCCGCATCCCCGTCCTCTTCCACATCGGCAGCTCCGTGCTCCCGAACACGCGGCTCAAGTTCTGCGACCCGATCCATCTCGACGACCTCGCGGTCGACTTCCCCGACCTCGTCGTCATCATGGCCCACGGCGGCCGCGGCTTCTGGTACGACGCCTGCGCGTTCCTCGCCGCGCACCACCCGAACTTCTACATCGACGTGACCGGCCTCGTACCGTCCCGACTCCTCGCGCACTTCCCCGACCTCGGCCGCATCGCCGACAAGGTCGTCTTCGGCAGCGACTGGCCCGCCATGCCGCGCTCCCCCGGCGAGAACGCCGCCGCCATCGCCGCGCTCCCGCTCCCGCCGGACGCCGTCGAGAAGATCCTCCGCCGCAACGCCCTCCGGCTGCTCCGCCTCGACCCCGCGCCGGCCGCACCCGCGCCGGACCCCGGTGCCTGACCCCGGCCCGGCCCTCGTCCTCGAGGGCGCCCTCGTCGTCACCTGCGACGATGCCAGCCGCGCCGGCCCGCTCTCCGTCGCCGTCGTCGGCGACCGCATCGCCGCCGTCGGCGACCCCGACGACGTCCGCGCCCGCCACCCCACGGCCGAGGTCCTGCGCTGCGACGGGAAGATCCTCCTCCCCGGCCTCGTCAACGCGCACCTCCACCCCGAGCTCCACCTGCTGAAGGGCATGCTCGAGGAGCTCGACCTCCACGGCTGGAACGAGGTCGAGCACTTCGAGGGCGCGCTCGACGTCCTCTCCGCACCCGAGGGCCGCTGGCTCCAGCGCGCCGCCATCCGCGCCGCCCTCGCCGACGCCCTCCTCACCGGCACGACCACCGTCCAGATCTACGGCATCACGCGCGGCGCCGACATCGTCGCTGCCGAGGAGGCCGCCGCCCTCGGCCTCCACGGCGAGATCACGCTCCGCGACCCGACGTTCGCGCCGGCGCCGCCCGGCACGCCACCGCACCGCTTCCGCCTCCACGCCGAGGAAGCCCTCACCCCCGCAGAGCTCGCCGCCGCGGCCGCCGCCCACGCCCGCGGCGATGCCCTCGTCATGCACGCCGCCGAGACCGAGCACCGCATCGCCGCCGCCATCCAGCGCTTCGGCACCACCACGATCCGCCTCCTCGACCGCCACGGCCTGCTCTCGCCCCGCACGCTCCTCTCCCACGCGGTCCACACCGACGACGAGGAGCGCGCGCTCGTCGCCCGCAGCGGCGCCCCCATCGTCAGCTCGCCCAGCGCCGAGCTCAAGCTCTCCGACGGCATCGCCCCCATCGCCGACTACCTCGCCCGCGGCTGCACCGTCGCGCTCGGCACCGACGCCGCCGTCTGCAACAACTCCAACGACATGTTCCTCGAGATGCGCCAGCTCGGCCTCGTGCAGAAGCTCCGCTACGGCGCCGACGCCATCCCCGCGGAGCAGATCTTGCGCATCGCCACCCGCGGCGGCGCCCGCGCGCTGGGGCGCGAGGCCGGGACCGGCGCGCTCGTCGAGGGCGGACCCGCCGATCTCGTCCTCCTTGACGCCCACAACCTCCGCCTGCAGCCGCTCGTTCACCGGCCCGACGTCTCGAACCTCGCCGCGAACCTGGTGTACGCCGCTACTGGACAGGACGTCACCGACGTGATGGTGGCCGGTGCCTGGCGCGTGCGGGATCGACGCCTGCTCTCCGCCCAGCTCGACGGGGTGGTGGCCGACCTCGGCCGGGCCGCCGCTTTCCTCTACGACCAGATCCGTTGAGGCCATGGCTCAGGCGAACCCCAAGGACCAGATCCCCCGGCGGCTCCCCGTGCTCCCGCTCCGCAGCACGGTCGTCTTTCCCATGGGCGTGATCGGCATCCAGATCGGCATGCCGAGCAGCCTCGAGATGCTCTCCGCCAACCCCACCGACCCGCTCCTCGTCGCCCTCGTCGTCGCGCCGGGCGGGCCGGACGAGCCCGTCGAGCCGAAGAGCCTGCGCAAGGTCGGCGTCGTCACCCGCCTCTCCGACCGCCTGAACCTCCCGGGCGGGACCGTGCAGGCGACGATCCAGGGGCTGCGGCGCGTGCGCCTCACCCGCGTCGACGAGGTGGACGGCTACTTCGTCGCCCGCATCGATCCGATCGACGAGATCCCCGCGCCGCCGGACCTCGCCGAGGAGCTGATCGCCCGCATCATCACGACGCTCGAGGCCCTCTCCACCGAGGTCGATCGCATCGCCAAGGAGGTCCCGCGCATCCTGCGCATGAACGTCGGCGACCCCGGCCGCTTCGCCGACCTCGTTGCCTCGCTCGCCAACTTCAGCGTCGGCGCGAAGGAGGAGGTGCTCCGCCGCCTCGACGTCGCCGATCGGCTGCGCTACGTGCTCGAGGAGCTGGAGGGACAGCTTCGCCGCGTCCGCCAGATGGAGGCGCCCGAGGAGGCCGCGCCCGCCGTCGAGGAGGAGCGCCTGTCGCCGAGCGAGCGCGCCGACCGCATCCGCGATCGCATCCGCCGGCTCCAGGCGCAGCTCGGCGAGGCCGACCCGAGCGAGCGCGAGGCGATCGACCTGCTCCGCCGCATCGAGGCCGCGGACCTCCCCGCCCGCGTCGCCGCCGAGGCGCGCGCCGAGGTCGAGCGGCTCCGCACCCTCGCGCCCTCGAGCGGCGAGGCGAGCGAGATCCGCAGCTACATCGACTGGCTCCTGCACATCCCCTGGCGCGCCCGCGCCGCCGGCGAACCGGGCGAGATCGACCTGAAGCGGGTCACCCGCGAGCTGGACGCCGAGCTGCTGGACCTCGACGAGCCGAAGAGCCGCCTGCTCGATTACCTCGCCGTCGCCCGCCTGCGCGGCGACCTGCGCGGCCCGATCCCGTGCATCGTCGGGCCGCCCGAGGTCGGCAAGGAGTCCCTCGCCACCGCGCTCGCCCGCGGCCTCGGCCGCCCGCTCGCGCGCCTCGACCTCGGCAACCGCGGCGAGTCCCAGCTCGTCGGCACGCGCCGCACCCGCGCCGGCGCGCAGCCCGGCAAGATCGCCCAGGCGCTGCGCGACGTCGGCGTCCGCGACCCCGTCATCCTCCTCGGCGAGATGGACGAGATCGGCCTCGGCAAGGTCGAGGGCGACCCGATCGAGGCCATGGAGGAGATCCTCGACTGGGAGACTCGCCAGGAGTTCGTCGACCGCTACCTCGACCTCCCGCTCGACCTCGGCGATACGCTCTTCATCGCCACCGCGCAGGACTTCTTCCGCGTGCCGCGCAGCCTCCGCGATCTCATGGTCGAGATCCGCATCGCCGGCTACACGCCGGAGGAGAAGGTCGAGATCGTCCGCGGGCGCCTCCTCTCCAAGCTCATCGCCGAGCACGGCCTCGATGACGGCGACGTCGCCTTCCCTGAGGACGTCCTCTTCTTCCTCGCCCGCGGCTACGCCCGCGACGCTGGCCTCGGCGCCATGCGCCGCATGCTCTCGACGTTGCTGCGCACCCGCGCCCGCGCCAAGGCGCTCGGCGAGAGCGGCCAGTGGGTCTTCACCACCGAGAAGGTCGAGGAGATCCTCGGCCTCCCCCGCTACGTCCCCACCCCCGCCGAGAACGCCCCCGAGATCGGCGTCGTCACCGGC
>JADGGV010000230.1 GCA_019689775.1 Gemmatimonadota bacterium | reverse complement strand
CCCCCCCCCCCCCCCCCCATTTTTTTTTTTCAACCACAAGACGGAATCCGAGATGACGTCGAGTCTCGTGGGCTCGGGCTCGCGGATCCGGATCCGGGGCTACAGCACGTTCTCGCTGACGCCGGACCCGCTGATCTACGTGGATGGGATCCGGGTGAACAACGATGCGCAGAGCGGTTTCGCGATGCAGGCGTTCGGCTCGTCGGTGATCTCGCGGCTGAACGACTTTGACCCGGACCAGATCGAGAGCATCGAGATCCTGAAGGGGCCGGCGGCGGCGACGCTGTACGGGACGGAGGCGGCGCGCGGGGTGATCAACATCATCACGAAGAAGGGGGCGCCGGGGGGCACGCGGTACTCGATCTCGATGAAGCAGGGGGCGAACTGGTTCTCGAATCCGCAGGGTCGTCTGCCGGTCAACTACTGGCTGAATCCGGCGACGAACCAGGTGGAGTCGCTGAACATCTACGCGCGGGACAAGGCGGCGGGGTACGAGGCGTTCCGCACGGGGCGGATGCAGACGTACAACTTCAACGTGAGCGGGGGTGCGGAGCGGATCCGGTACTTCATCGCGGCGGACATCGACCACAACCAGGGGGCCGAGCCGGACAACTTCAAGAACGCGACGAGCGGGCGGGTGAACGTCGAGATCCAGCCGAGCGAGAAGCTGAGCATCACGGCGAGCAGCGGGTACGTGGCGAGCCGGATGGGGTTGTCGTGCGAGTCGGGGTGTGGCGGGGCGATGTGGGAGATCGTCTTCTCGAACCCGGCGAACCTGCCGCAGTTCGCGTGCGCGGGGTCGGACGATCCGGCGTGCGGGTATGCGCTGGGCTACCAGTCGAACTCGCCGCGGGTCGACCGGCAGATGAAGGACTGGCAGGCGGTGGGCCGCTACACGGGGAGCGTCACGGCGAACTGGCGGCCGCTGAAGTTCATGACGCACCGGCTGACGATCGGCACGGACGTGACGCAGGAGAAGAACACGGAGTACATGCCGTACCTGGTGGACGACACGGCGCGCTACCTGTGGAACGCGTCGGTCCGTGACGGCTACCGGTTCGAGAACCGGCGGCAGGTCAACTACAACACGCTGGACTACGCCGGGACGGTGAGCTTCGACGTGCGGCCGGGGCTGAACGCGGCGACGTCGCTGGGCGTGCAGTACTACCAGCGGCACAACGAGTACGTGGAGGCGCAGGGGAACGGCTACGCGGGGCCGGGGCTGGGGACGATCCGGGCGGCGGCGACGAAGCCGTACGCGTCGTCGGACTGGGACGACAACAACACGCTGGGCTTCTACGGTCAGGAGCAGCTTGGCTTCAACGACCGGCTGTTCGTGACGGGCGCGCTGCGCGTGGACAACAACAGCGCGTTCGGCAGCGACATCAAGTGGGTGACGTACCCGAAGGCCTCGCTGTCCTGGGTGCTGAGCGAGGAGCCGGGGGTACGGGCGCGGATGCCGGGGTTCGTCAGCGCGTTCAAGCTGCGCGCGGCGTACGGCGAGTCGGGGCAGCAGCCGCCGTCGTTCGTGGCGCTGCGGACGTTCAGCCCGGCGACGGGCCCGGGGGACACGCCGGCGATCACGCCGAACACGCTGGGGAACCCGGACCTGAAGCCGGAGCGCGGCAAGGAGATCGAGGCGGGGTTCGAGGCGGGCTTCCTGAACGACCGGCTGGGGCTCGACTTGACGTACTATCACACGACGACGGTGGATGCGATCCTGCTGCGCGACATCGCGCCGTCGACGGGCTTCGGCGGCGTGGGGAAGCAGCAGTACGTGAACGCGGGCTCGATCGTGAACCAGGGGATCGAGGCGCTGCTCAAGGCGCAGCTCGTGAACCGCCGGAGCTTCAGTTGGGACATGAACTTCAACGTGGCGACGAACACCGGCAAGGTGACGCGGCTGAACGGCACGGACACCACGCTGGTGAGCGGCGACCTCCAGTGGAAGATCGGCTATCAGCCACGGGCGTGGTTCCGTGAACGGATCGTGAGCGCGGAGTTCGATCCGACCACGAAGCGGGCGATCAACGTGATGTGCGACGATGGCGCGGGCGGCTCGACGCCGTGCTTCAACGCGGCCGGGCAGGTGATCGCGCCGCGGGTCTACCTCGGCCGCACGGTGCCCGCGGTGGAGGGGTCGATCGGCACGAACTTCCGCTTCTTCCAGCGTCTGTCGGTGAGCGGGCTGCTCGACTTCAAGACCGGGTTCAAGAAGTTCGACAACAACCTGCGCGTGCGCTGCCAGATCTTCAACACGTGCCTGGAGAACATCTACCCGGAGCGGTACGACCCGAAGTTCATTGCCGCGATGCAGACGAACAACACGATCAAGGACTGGGTCATCCGGGATGCGAGCTTCGCGAAGCTGCGCGAGATCGCGGTGACGTACACGGTCCCGGAGAGCTACGTCCGCTCGTTCGGTGCGCGGAGCGCGTCGATCAACGTGGCCGCGCGCAACCTGCACACGTTCACGAAGTGGACGGGCCTGGATCCCGAGGCCTCGATGCTGTCCGGCGCGACGCTGGAGCAGGACAACCTGCCGCAGCTCATGTCGTTCGTGACGACGATCAACCTGAACTTCTAGGAGCTCGAGCCATGACTCGCTACACGAAGAACGGCGGCGGGCTCCGGGGCCGCGCGATGCGGTGGGTCTCGGCCGCCCTGGTCGCGACGCCGCTGCTGGCGGCGTGTACCACGGACGAGCTGCTGAAGGTGGATGCGCCGAGCCTGCTGCCGGCGGACCGGTTCCAGGATCCGAGCCAGGCGGCGCTGCTGGTGAACGGCGCGATCGCGGACTTCGAGTGCGCGTACGCGTCGGCGAACCTGGTGGAGGGGCTGATCGCGGACGAGTTTGCGGACGCGCAGCTCGGCGCGGCGTCGTGGGACTACGACCGGCGCTCGGCGAACCAGGATCCGGGCGGCGACTACGGCACGCAGGGGTGCACGAGCGACCAGCGCGTCGGGATTTACGCGCCGCTGTCGACGGCGCGCTGGTCGGCGGACAACGTGCTGAAGCTGCTTCAGGCCTCGACCGACGCGCAGGTACCGCACCGCGACTCGCTGCTGGCGACGGCCGCGCTGTACGCGGGCTTCAGCCTGGCCAGCCTCGGCCAGGCGATGTGCGAGGCCGCGCTCGACCTCGGGCCGCGGATGGACCAGCAGGCGCTCTTCAAGGCCGCCGAGGACCGGTTCAACATCGCGATCGACGCGGCCACGAAGGGGAACGTGACGTCGGTCAAGAACGCGGCGCTGGTCGGCCGCGCGCGGGTGCGCCTCTACCAGGGCAACAAGGCGGGCGCCGCGGCGGACGCGCGGCAGGTGCCGGCCGGCTTCGTCTACAACGCGACGTACTCGGAGGCCACGGGCCGGCGCTACAACCGCATCTACTCGGCGATCGAGCGGACGGGGTTCTACACGATCGAGCCGTCGGCGCGCAACCTGACGACGGAGGGGGTGCCCGATCCTCGCGTCGAGATGTTCAACACGGGGAACAACGGCGCGGACCGCTCCGTCATCTGGATGACGAAGCGCTACACGTCGAACAGCTCGCCGATCCCGATCGCGACGTGGGAGGAGGCGCAGCTCATCATCGCCGAGGCGGAGGGCGGGCAGACCGCGATCGCCATCGTGAACGGGCTGCGCGACGCGGTCGGTCTGCCGCACTACTCGGGGCCGACGGATGAGGCCTCGGTGCTGAAGCTGATCATCGACGAGCGGCGCAAGGCCCTCTTCTCGCTCGGCCTGCGCAACTACGACATCCAGCGCTTCAAGCTCCCGTTCAATCCGCCGGAGGGTACGCCGTTCGCGAAGGGCGGGACGTACGGCAACACGACGTGCCTGCCGCTGCCGAACATCGAGAAGTTCAACAACCCGAACGTGTGAGGTAGCGGAGCGGAACGCTCCCCTCTTGCTCTTGCTCGCCCTCGTGCGCTTGCTTCTCGAGCCTCGCCGTTCCCCCTCGGCCCTCCTCCCGGGTCGAGGCGGGAGGCTCGAGGGCTGACCGGCAAGAGCAAGAGGGCGAGCAAGACCAAGAGGGAGTGATCGTATTCTCCCCGACATCATTCCAGGACACCGCCATGACCCTGACGCCCCGTTCCCTCGTCCACTCGCTTGCCCTGTCCGCCGCGCTCGGCTCGCTGGCCGTGCCGGCCGCGCCGGCGCTGGCGCAGCAGGCGCCGCGGGAGATCGCCGCGCCGCCGGAGTACGCCGCGGTGGTGCGGGCGCTGGAACCGTTCATCGTGCACGAGCGGGTGCAGAAGCAGATCCCGGCGATCTCGATCGCGCTGGTGGCCGGGACGCGCACCGTGTGGGCGAAGGGGTTTGGCTGGGCGGACTCGGCGGCCGGGGTGGCGGCGGACGCGCAGACGGTCTACCGCGTCGGCTCGGTGTCGAAGCTGTTCACGGACATCGGGATCATGCAGCTCGTGGAGCGGGGCGAGCTGTCGCTGGACGCGCCGGTCACGCGCTACCTGCCGGAGTTCCGCCCGCGGAATCCGTTCGGCGGCGAGATCACGGTGCGGCAGCTCACGTCGCACCGGGCGGGGCTGACGCGCGAGCCGCCGGTCGGCAACTACTTCGACGACACGAACCCCACGCTGGCGGCGACGGTGGCGAGCCTGAACCGCACGTCGCTCGTCTACGCGCCGGGCACGCACACGAAGTACTCGAACGCCGGGATCGCGGTGCTCGGCTACCTCCTGGAGAAGACGCAGGGGGAGTCGTTCTACCCGTACCTGAAGCGGGCGGTGCTGGAGCCGATGGGGATGGCGAGCAGCGCGTTCCAGCCGTTGCCGGCGCTGGAGCGGCGGCTCGCGAAGGCGACGATGTGGACGCTCGACGGCCGTCGCTTCGAGGCGCCGACGTTCCAGCTCGGGATGGGGCCCTGCGGGAGCATGTACACGACGGTCGAGGACCTGGGGCGCTTCCTCGGGATCCTGTTCGCGCGCGGCGTGACGCCGGAGGGGACGCGCGTGCTGGGCGCGGCGACGCTGGACACGATGTGGACGCCGCAGTACGCGGCGCCCGGGCAGAAGACGGGCTACGGCATCGGCTTCGGGATCGGCGAGCTGGACGGCCATCGCACGATCGGCCACGACGGCGCGATCTACGGCTTCGCGACGACGCTGCTCGGGCTACCGGACGACTCGCTCGGCGTCGTCGTCGTGGCGACGCTGGACGGCGCGAACGCGACGACGGACCGGATCGCGCGGGCGACGCTGCGGCTGCTGCTGGCGCAACGGGAGGGGAGGCCGCTGCCGGCGCCGGACACGACGATGGCGCTGCGGCCGGGCGAGGCGCTGGCGCTCATGGGGCGCTACGTCGGACGGAACGGCGCGGGCGTCGACCTCCAGGAGTACGAGGGGCGGCTCTACCTGACGCCGCTCGCCGGCGGCTCGCGGCAGGAGGTGCGGGTGGCGCCGGCCTCGGCGCAGGCCGCGGTGCGGGCCGGGTCGGCGCCGCTCGAGCATGGGGTGGGCGCGTGGACGGGTGGACGCGTGGGCGCGAGCGTGCACGCCGACCTGGAGCCCCGGCTCCTCGTCACGGACGACGTGCTCGGCTACGGCACGCCGGTGCGCCGGTTGGGCGGGGGCCGGATCGTGGTGGGACGGGACACGCTGACGCGGCTCGCGACGCCGGGCTCCGACGTCGTCGCCATGGCGGAGCCGAAGCCGGCCGCGGCGCCGCCGGAGTTCGCGGGGCTCATCGGCGAGTACGGCTGGGACCACGACATCCTCTACATCCGCGAGAAGGACGGGAAGCTGAACGCGCTGATCGAGTGGTTCTTCGAGTACCCGCTCGAGCGCGTGTCGAGGGACGTCTACCGCTTCCCGCGGTGGGGGCTCTACGACGGGCAGGAGATCGTCTTCGAGCGGGGGCCGGACGGGAAGGCGACGGCGGCGGTGGCCGCGACCGTGCGGTTCGCGCGTCGCCCGCTGCCGGGCGACGACGACCGCGTCAACTTCCGCATTACGCCGGTGCGGCCGGTGGCGGAGCTGCGGGCGGAGGCGCTGAAGGCGTCGCCGCCGGCGGAGACGGGGGACTTCCGCGAGAGCGACCTGGTCGAGCTGCGCTCGCTGGATCCGACGATCAAGTACGACATCCGCTACGCGACGTCGAACAACTTCATGGGCACGCCGTTCTACACGTCGGCGCACGCGTTCATGCAGCGGCCGGCGGCGGAGGCGGTGGCGCGGGCGAGCGCGCAGTTGCGCAAGCTCGGCTACGGGCTGCTGGTCCACGACGCGTACCGGCCGTGGTACGTGACGAAGATGTTCTGGGACGGCACGCCGGTGGACAAGCACGTGTTCGTGGCGGATCCGTCGCAGGGCTCGCGGCACAACCGGGGCGCGGCGGTGGACCTGACGCTGTACTCGCTGGCGACGGGGGAGCCGATCCGCATGACCGGTGGCTACGACGAGATGTCGGACCGCTCCTACCCGCTCTACCCGGGCGGCACGCACCTCCAGCGCTGGCACCGCGACCTGCTTCGGCACGCGATGGAGGCGCAGGGGTTCACGGTGTACGAGGCGGAGTGGTGGCACTTCGACTTCGGTGACTGGCGGAAGTATCCGATCGGGACGAAGACGTTCGAGGAGTTGTCGCGGCGCTGAGGCGCGCGAGCCCGGCGTCGTCGCGGCGGCTGCCGGGCGTGGGGCGCGGGGGCGGGGTGGCCGGCGCCCAGGGC
>JADGGV010000229.1 GCA_019689775.1 Gemmatimonadota bacterium | reverse complement strand
CCGGCGGCTGGGCGGGCGGCGGCGCGGCCGACCCGCGGCGGCGGGCGGCGGCCGGGGGGCGGGCGCCGGCGCCACGGCCCAAGTCTACCGCCTGGCCGGGCCCCGGCGCAATCACGCCTCCGCCGGCGCGGCGTCCTGCCCGCGCCTCGAGGGCTGCGCCTGGTGCAGCGCGATGGCGCCCACGGTCGTCAGCAGCCCCGCCATCGGCCACATGAAGGGATACCCCTTCAGCGCCGGCAGCCACTGCGCGCCCAGGTCGATGGCCGCGCCCACCAGCATCGGCGAGACGATCCGGCCGAGGCCGACGCTCAGGATGTAGAGCCCGGTATAGCGGCCGATGGCCGTCTCACCGATGAGGCTCGTGAACAGCGGGTAGGGGAGTGCGACGAGCGCGGCGGCGCCGACGCCCGCCACCAGCAGCAGCCCGATCGCGCCGGGCAGCGTGCGCACGAAGAAGCCGCCCAGCATCGCGACGCCGGTGATCGCGCCGCCGAGTTGGAGCAGCCGGCGGCGATCGAAGCGATCGCCGAGCAGCCCCACCACGTACGAGCCGACCGCCAGCCCGACCACCAGCAGCACAAGCACCAGCGAGGATTGCGCGACGCTCAGCCCGATCACCACGGTCGCGAACAGGAAGAAGTACGGGCGGATCCCATCCACGGCCCCCGTCCAGAGCGCGTTCGCGAACAGGAACCACGGGATCTCCGTCCGCTCGCGCATGTCCCGGATCACCGCGCCGAACGCGCTGCGCTCCCCCTGCTGCATCGCGTGCGCGCCCGCGTCCTTCGGCGCGAAGAGGATCGTGAGCCACGTCGTGAACAGGATGAGCGCGGCGGCCAGCAGGAAGGGCAGGGGATGCCAGATCCCGAACAACAGCCCGCTCGCGACCAGCCCGTAGCCGAGCCCGAGCGAGTGCAGCACGCCACGCACGCCCTGCACCCGCCCGCGGCGCTCGTCCGGGACCGCGTCCACGAGGAGCGCCCAGAGCGGCGCGAGGTAGCCGTGCAGCGCGGAGAAGAAGACGAACGCGGCCGCCGCGAGCGTCCAGTAGCCGTGCAGGAATGGCGCGGCCGCGATCGAGAGCGCCATGATCGGCGCCGAGAGCATCAGGAAGAACGTCCGCCGCCCGAACCGCCGCGCCAGCGACAGCGGCAGGTGGTCGCTCAGGTAGCCGACCCAGTAGGGCACGAGCAACGCGAAGATGCCTTCGCCGCCCACGGCGAACCCGATCCAGACGGCCGACGGCGCGTACCGCGCGAGGAGGATCGGCAGCACGGCCACCATCACCGTCTGCCCCCCCGTCGAACCGAGCGTCCCGGCCGTGATGCCGTAATGCCGGAGGATGGTGCGCCGATCGAGCTTCAAGTCCCCGTCCCTTGCCGCGGTCCCCCGCCACCTCCGTGAGCGTGTGCCGTCCGCGCCCGCTTGCGCAACGTCCGGGCCTGCGGCTTGCACGTCGAGCCCGTATGCGGGCGTCCTTCGCCATCGCTGCCTTCGGCGCGGCCCTCGCCGCCGCGCCGCTCGCCCACGGCTCGCGCCCCGGCGCGGCTCCGCTCGGGACCGTACCGGCGCCGCCGGGCGCCGCCCCGTATGACGCGTTGCGCGGCGGGACGTGGATCGCGGCCGGCGCCCGCGGGCCCGGCGACGGCGAGCCGCGTGCCACGCCGCACGCTTCGCCCGCCGTCGGCCGGGCGCCCGCCGGCACGGGGCGCGACGGACCCGGCGCCGCGGGGCCCGATTCGAGCGTCGTCGCCGGGTCCGGCGCGCGCCAGGCCCGGGCGCTCACCTTCACGTCGGCGATCTTCCTGCCCGGGACCGCCCGCCTCACTGCCGCCGCGGCGGTGAGGCTCCGCGACCTGGGCCGCGAGTTGAGGGATGCGGGCGCGCCCTCGGTCGACATCCGCGTCGTCGAGGGGCCGGGGGTGGATGAGGGCGGCATCCCGCTGGCCACACACCGGGCCGCCGCCGTCGCCGCAGGCCTCGTCCGCGGCGGCTACCCCCGCACGCGCCTCACGCTCGAGGTCGTCCCGGCCGTCCCGGGCGCCATCCCCGGCACCGTGAGCCTCCGCCCCGCACCCGGGGACGGCGTGCCGCTCACCGCGTCGTCCGAGCCAGTGTCACGCCTCCGATGATGACCGCGGCGCCCGCCATCTGCGCCGCCGTCGGCACCTCGCCGAGGCCGAGCCACGCGGCCAGCAGCCCCACCACCGGGACGAGGTTCGAGTAGATCGAGGTCCGCGTGTTCCCGATCTGGCTGACCCCATTGTACCACAGCGTGTACGCCAGGCCGATCCCGAACACGCCCGCGTAGGCCACCGTGGCCCACGCCATGGGCGGGATCGTCCGCCACGCCAGGGCGGCGACCTGCGGCGCCCCGACCAGCACCAGCGGCGGCGTGCCCCACCAGAGCGTCCACGCGGTGAAGGCCACCGGGCCGTACCGCTCGATGAGCGGGCGCGAGCCGACCGTGTAGACCGCCCACGTCGCCGACGCACCCAGCATGATCAGGTTGCCGAGGAACGTGCCGCCGCTCGCCACCCCCGCGCCGCCGAGCACGACGAGCGCGATCCCCACCAGCGTCGCAAACACGCCGGCCCACGTCCGCGCCCCCACACGCTCGTGGCCGAGCGCGGCCGAGAGCAGCGCGGTGAGGATCGGCGATCCGGCCAGGAGCAGGCTCGCGATCCCCGCGTGCGCATGCTCCATCCCGGTGATGAAGAAGAGCTGGTAGATCCCGTTCCCCACCAGCCCCAGCGCGAGGGCGCGCCCCCGGTCCGCGCCGCGCAGGCGTGGGATCGGGCCGTGGCGGCGGAGCAGGCCGTACACGACCGCCGAGGCGATCGGAAAGCGCAGCGCGTTGAACGCCAGCGGCGGGATCGCGGCGAGCCCCGCCTTGATGATCGAGTAGTTCGCCCCCCAGATCCCCACCATGAGGAGGAGCCCGAGGTGCGCGCGGAGCGCCGGGGAGCTGCGGAGCGGGAGGCGCGCGGCGCGGAGCCCGGCCGGGGACGGAGTCGACGACATGGCGCGGGAAGATCCCGTGCGCCCCTCGCCGTCGCAAGGCCCGACCCCGCCTTGCCGCCCCGGCGCCGGCCCGGCTACCTTCGCGCCGTCCGCAGATCGGAGGAGAGGAGCGCCATGGTCGCCGCCGTCGTGCTGATTCGCGCCGAACGAGAGCGCATCCCCCAGGCCGCGCGCGAGGTCGCCGGCATCGAGGGCGTGGCCGAGGTCTATTCCGTGTCCGGGGAGTGGGACCTCGTCGCCATCGTTCGCGTCCCGGAGTGGGAGCGGATCGCGGAGGTCGTCACGCAGGGGCTGGCTCGGGTCCAGGGGATCGAGCGCACGCACACGCTCGTCGCGTTCCGCGTCTACTCGAAGGAGGACCTGGCCACCGCGTTCGACATGTTCGAGTAGCCGCTGCCGCCGCCCTCGGTGCAGGCGACGACGTCCCCGCCCGCTCGCGCGGGCGCTCGCGCGCCGGCCGCGGGCGTCCTACTCGCGCGCGTCGCTCGGCGGCGGCGCGAGCGGCGGCTCCGCCGGGCGCACCGCCGGCGGATGTGCCGCGCTCCGCGCCTCCTCGCGCCGCTCGTGGATCGGGTGGAAGCGCGTCCGCTCGTACCACTCGCGCGACATCTCGGCCGCGATGTCCCGCGCCCCCAGCCCGAACGCGATCCCCGCCGCCAGCGCCGCGGCGCCCACCACCGCGATGAAGAACACCAGCACGATGTCCTGCGCGATGTTGAGCTGCTCCAGCCCCATGAACACCGCCAGCAGGATCACCGCCGCCTTCGCCGCCCGCGCCAGCGTCGGCCCGCCGGGCAGCCCGCCCGCGGACGCCAGCACCAGGTCCTTGACGAACTCGCCGAGCAGGATTCCCAGCACCAGGACGATCACCGCGGCGATGACGTTCGGGATGTAGGCCAGCAGCTCGGCGAACAGCGAGCTGACGGCTTCCACCCCCAGGGCGTTCGCCGCCAGCAGGATCACGAGCAGCATGACCGTCCAGAAGACCAGCTTCGCCAGCACCGTGGACGGGTCGAGGCTGGTGCCGGCCCGCTCCAGCGCCTCGATCACCCCGCCATCCCGCATCCAGCGGTCGAAGCCGATCCGGTGCAGCGCCAGGTCGGTGCCGCGCTCCACCATCTTGGCGATCGCGAAGCCGGCGAGCAGGATCCCGAGCGCGGCCGCCAGATGCGGCAGGAACCCGACGATCTGGTAGATGCCCTCCTCGAGCCGCTGCGTCAGCGCTTCCGGCAAATGGCCTCCTCGGCGATAATTGGATGCGGCGTGAACGCTGGGGCCGAGCGCCCCGCGGCGCAAGGGGCGCCAGGGAGGGAGGATGCGACGCTGGATCGACGAGCAGGGCCAGGCGTGGGACGTGGTGGCCGGACGCGAATCGTGGGGCGTCTCGCTCGCCCTCTTCGTCCCCGTCGGCGCGGGCCGGCGCGAGCCGATTCGCCAGGCGCTGCTGCGCGCCGCCGGCTACGACGACGCCCAGCGCGAGCTCGACTCCCTTGACGACGCCGCGCTCGCGGCGCTATTCCGCTCCGCGCAACCGAAGGAATCCTGAACTCGACGACGAGCGATGAGAGCCTTTACCGACGAGAGCGGCCGCGAGTGGATCGCCACGGCGGTCGAGGAGGACACACCGCGGCACCACGGCCGGTGGTACCTCGTCTTCCACCCCGCCGGCGCCGAGACGCCGCTCCTCCCGATGCCCGAGGTCCGCTGGCAGTCGCGCGCCACCGCCGAGCGCACGATCCGCACGATGTCGCTCTTCGAGCTCCAGCGCCGCGTCGCGTCGCTCGCCCGCCGCGCCGGCCTCGACGACGCCGGCGCACCGAGGCCCGACGTCCACCGGCTGGTCCGCGCCGGTTGACGAGGTGCGCCGCATCCGGCGCCTCGCCGCAGCGGTGCGGCGCGCCTGACCCCGCTTTGCGCGACGCCGTGCCCTGCTTACATTTACGAAGACGCGCCGCCGCGCCCGCGGCGGCGTCGGCGCGGAGCTGGAGCCGGCCGGGCCGTCGGCGACGCCTGCGACGTCCCGTGGACTCGCACCGTCATCCCTCCGGCGCGCTCCCGCTCGACCCGAAGCCCCTTCGAGCAACCGACGCGAAGATGCGTTCCATCCGGCCCGCCCGGCGCGAGGTCGCCCCTTGACGAGCCTCGAGGACCTCGTCGAGGACATCCGCCGCAAGTGGGCGCCCGAACCGCGCACCTCGATCTTCGAGGTCCGCCCCGACGTGCGTGCCGGCGCGGTCGCCTTCGTCGGCATCACCACCGAGCCGGAGGGCGCCGCCGAGCTCCTCGCGCGCGCAGCCCGGCGCGTCGACGGCCGCGCCATCCTGGATGAAATCGTCCGCCTCCCCGACCCCACCTTCGGCGACGAGTGCTGGGCCGTCGTCCGCTCCGGCGTCGCCCCCGTCCACGCCGCGCCCGACATCCGCTCCACGCAGGTGACGCAATACGTCCTCGGCTCCCGCCTCCAGCTCCTGGTGGCCTCGGGGCGGTGGGTGCGCGTGCGCGGCGACGACGGCTACCTGGGATGGGTCAACCGGGGCTATCTCGCGACGGGGCGCGCGGCGTGGGTCGATGCCTGGTGGGGCGACGACGGGCTCGAGCCCGTCGTCTCGCTCGGCGCCGTGCTCCTCGACGACGGCGGCGCGCCCACCGCCCGCCTCCCCTGGGGCGCTCGCGTCGCCCGCGACGCGCTCGGCCGCGTCCACCTCCCGGACGGCAGCGTCGGCACACCCGTCGGCGGCGAGCTGGTCCCCGCCGCCCGCCTCGCGCAGCGGTTCCCCCCGACCGGCGAGAGCATCGTCGCCACCGCCCACGCCTGGATCGGCGCGCCCTACGTCTGGGGCGGAACCACCATGGGCGGCGTCGATTGCTCCGGCCTCGTGCAGGCCGTCTACCGCATGCACGGCATCACGCTCCCACGCGACGCCGAGCTTCAGTACCGCGTCGGGACCGCCATCGAGCCCGGCGACGGCTTCTCAGGCCTGCGCCCCGGCGACCTCCTCTTCTTCACGGAGGTGCCGGGGCGCATCACGCACGTCGCACTCAGCGCCGGCGGCTCGCGGATCGTCCACTCCGCCCTCGCCAATGGCGGCGTCGGCACGAACGATCTGTGCGGCGATCGCGACCTCGAGCCGCGCCTCCGCGAGATGTTCGTCACCGCCCGCCGGGTCCTCGACTGACGCTCAATTCGCCGGGATCCGCAGCACCTTCCCCGGTCGGATCCGCCGGGCGTCGAGCCCCGGGTTCGCCCGCCGCAGCGCGCTCAGGCTCACGCCGAACCGGTCGGCGATCTCGCTCAGCGTATCGCCCGGCCGGACGGTGTAGCTCCGCGGCCGGCTCCGGCGCGGCTCCGGCTTCGGTTCGCTCGCGGCGCGCGGCGGCGCCGTCGGCGCGGCCCGCGCCGCGCTCGCCGAGTCCGACGGCGGCGCGCCCGCCACCAGGATCCGCTGCCCGGGGCGGATCCGGCCCGGATCGACGCCCGGGTTCGCCGCCTGGAGCGCGGCGACGGTCGTGCCGTACTTCCGCGCGATCCGCTCGAGCGTCTCGCCGCGCGCGACCGTGTGATAGACCGGCTGCACCGCCGGGGTCGGCGTCGGCGCGGGCGTCGGCGCGGGCGGGCCCCGCCCCGGCGGCGCCGCCCCCCCCCCCCCCCCCCCCAACGGCGCCGCCCCC
>JADGGV010000228.1 GCA_019689775.1 Gemmatimonadota bacterium | reverse complement strand
TCAGTTGTGTATAAGAGACCGCGTCTCCCGCATGCTCCTCCCTCCCGCATCGCACGTGTCCATAACATGGTCAGATGATATAACATCGTTAGGTCGAGGCGCAAAAAAAACGACGCCGCCTCGAGCCGGCGCCGTCGCGCTATCTCGCCTCGTCCCGCAGCACCCCGCGCATCACGACGTCGATCATCAACCGGCTCGTCTCGCGGATGTCGCCCCAGTCCACCCACGGCGCGTCGCCCTTCGCGAGGTAGAGGGAGACGAGCCCGTGCACCGACGTCCACAGGATCTGGGCGGTCTGCTCCACGTTCGTCAGCTCGGGGCGGAAGCGCCCCGCGGCCATGGCCTCCGCCACGCTCCGCGTGAGGAACGCGTAGGCGTCCTCCTCCGGGTCCCCGGTGTGGACCTCCGGGCGCGCCTCGACGGGCAGCGTCGTCATGAACATGATCTTGTACGCGCTCGGGTGCGCCAGCGCGAACTCCACGTACGCCAACCCGATCCGCCGCAGCCGCTCCACCGGGTCCTCGATCCGGCCAATCTGCTGGAACGCCCGGGCCAGCGAGCGGAAGTCCGTGTGGCACAGCTCCATGATCAGGGCGTGCTTGTCACGGAAGTGATGGTAGATCGCCGTCGGCGTGTACTCGATCCGCTCCGCGATGCGCCGCATGGTCACGGCGTCGATCCCGTCCCGGGCGAACAGCTCCCGCGCCGCGTTCAGGATCTTCTCCCGCGTCTCCCGCAGCTCACGCTCACGTCGTTCCTTCGAGGTCACCGGCCCGCCTACGTAACGGTGTTAAGTCGCCTGACAATGGTAGGGACGCCCCCCGGGCGATGTCAAGCACCACGTCTGCGCGCACGAGCGCGCCCGATCCGTTCCGCTCGCGTGGTCGCGTACGCGCCCGCGCCCGACCGTTCGGAGGCGGGAGCGGGCGCGGGAGCGTAAGCTATAGAGACGCACGGTCCTGGGTGCCGTCGCCTCCTGCCGCCGCGGCGAACGCTACGTGAGCGAGGCCTCGTAGATGCTCTGGATCGCCGCGTCCAGGACCGCGTTGAACTCCTCGTCGCTCTGGTGCACGCTGAGCCCCTCCGTGAGGGCGCGCGAGAAGCTCGCGATCACGCCGTGGTTTCGGGCCAGGCGGGCGTTGGCCTCGTCGCGGCTGTACCCGCCCGAGAGCGCGACGACCCGGAGCACCCGCGGGTGCTCGACGAGATCGCGATAGAGGTCGTCCTCCTCGGGCAGCGTCAGCTTGAACATCACGACCTGGTTGGCGGGGATGCTGTCGAGCCCGGCCAGGAGGGCGTCCTTCAGCAGGCGCTCGGCCTCGGCCTTGTCGGGGCTCTTGATGTCGACCTCGGGCTCGAGGATCGGCACGAGGCCGGCGGCCAGGATCCGGCGCCCCAGCTCGAACTGCTGCGCAACGATCGCATCCACGCCCTTCCGGTCGGCGCGCTTGACCACCGACCGCATCTTGGTGCCGAACACGCCCTTCTGCTTTGCCCGGGCGAGGAGGGCGTCGAGATCCGGGATCGGCTTCATGAGCTGGACGTTGTCGGCCTCCGGGGCCAGCCCCTTGTCGACCTTCAGGAACGGGACCACCCGCTTGACCGACCAGAGGTAGTCGGCCGAGCCCCGGCCTTCGATCTCGCGCTCCATCGTGTTCTCGAAGAGGATCGCGCCGATGACCCGGTCGCCGTTGAAGGCCGGGCTGGTGATGATGCGCGTGCGCATCTCGTGGATCCGGTCGAACATCTCCGCCTCGTTGGCGTACGCGTCCTCCCCGATCCCGTACAGCTTCAGGGCCTTCGGTGTGCTGCCGCCGCTCTGATCCAGCGCCGCGATGAACCCGTCACCCGCACGGATCGTCTCGAATTGCTCCTGGTTCATGGTCGCCTCGGGTTCGCGGTTCTACGGGAGTTGACAGTTCGATGCAGGAGTATAGCGATGCACGCGTCGTTGCGCCCGCCCCGCGGATGCAGGCGGCGCGCCGCGGTTGGTGACCGGGCGTGGTGCGCGCCGCGGCCGCGACCTGATCGCCGACGCCCGCGCGCCGCGGCCGCCCCCCGGCCGCGGCACCTTTCCCCTGTCGCCCCGGTATTCGTCTGGACCCGACGGCGGCCCTGCGCGGGCCCGCCGGGCGCACGCACGCGGCCGCGCGCGGAGACGACGCTCGCGTCGGCGCGGGCGCCGACCCACGAACCTTCCGCACCAGGGAACGATGCCACGCTCGCAACGGCCGACGACGGCCTATGGCAGCGATGCGATGACCCACCGCATCCTGCGCGCGCTCCTCGCGGCCGCCTGCGCGGGCGCGGCCGCCTCGTGTGCCGCGCACCGCGCGCCGGCGCTCCCCTCGGCCCGTCCCGAGACGCTCGGGCTCTCGCCGGCGGCGCTCGCCCGCATCGGTCCGGCGCTCCAGGCGTTCGTCGACTCCGGGAAGGTGGCCGGCATCTATGCCGTGATCGTGCGCCACGGCCGCATCGGCTACGAGCGGACGTTCGGCTGGATGGACGTGGCGCGCCGCGAGCCGATGCGCCGCGACGCGATCTTCCGCATCTACTCGATGACCAAGCCGGTGACCGCCGTCGGCATCCTCCGCCTCGTTGACGAGGGCAAGCTCCGGCTGGACGACCCGGTCTCGAGGTACGTCCCGGCGTTCGCGCGCGTGAAGGTGTTCGCCGGCGGCACGGCGGACGCGCCGATCCTGGCGGAGCCGGCGTCGCCGATCACCGTGCGCCAGCTCCTGAACCACACGTCGGGGCTCCCGTACGGCCTCACGGCGAGCCCGGTCGACACGATCTTCGCCCGCGCCAGGCTCTACGACGCGAGCCGCACGCTCGCGGAGTTCGCCGACAGCCTCGCCCGCATCCCGCTCCTCTTCTCGCCCGGCACGTCGTGGAGCTACAGCTCCGGGCTCGACGTCGCCGGGCGGGTGATCGAGGTCGCCTCCGGCCAGCCGCTCGACCGCTTCCTGGAGGAGCAGGTCTTCCGCCCGCTCGGCATGCGCGACACCGGCTTCCGCATCCGCCCCGACATGCGCGGCCGCCTCGCGACCGTCTACACGCACGACCCGGACGGCACGCTGCGGCCGCTCGGCACGGATGGGCTCATGGCGATGTTCGAGCCGGGGGCGCGCTTCGTCTGGGGGAGCGGCGGGCTGCTCGCGACGCCCGACGACTATCTCCGCTTCGCGCTGATGCTCCTGAACGGCGGCGCCCTCGGGGGCACGCGCATCCTGCGCCCCGAGACCGTCGCGCTGATGACGCACAACACCGTGCCGCCCGAGCTGACGCCGGTCAGCTACCCGTCGCTCGGCGACCCGACGTACGGCTTCGGGCTCGGCGTCGCCGTGAAGGTCGACACGGCCGGCGCCGCGCGCCCGGGACCGGTCGGCATCTTCCGCTGGTCGGGGTACCTGGGGACGTACTTCTGGGTGGATCCCGCGAACGACCTGATCGCGATGGTGTGGACGCAGCACTCGCCCGGCGGCCGCTACCCGCTCGAGGCCACGTTCCAGAAGCTGGTCTACGACGCGCTCATGCCCTAGGCGACGACGCGCCCGCCCGGCCGCGGGGCCGCGCCGGCCGCGCCGTGTGGCAGGCTCCCGCGGGCGGCCAGGCGGTGCGCAGGCTCGCGCCGGCGGCCGCGGCGCGCGTCAGGCGCGCCCCGGCGGCCTCCCGGCCGGCGTCGCCCGCGACCGCCGCAGCATCCACCCGTAGAGCAGCACGAGCGCCGCGACGAACGCGAGCACGCCGAGGTACGGCGCGGGCGGGAACGCCTCCGGCACGAGCGCGATCGGCGCGTCCGTCGAGAGGGCGACGATCAGGCCGGCGTTCAGCACGCCCCAGATGCTCTCGCCGACGATCAGCCCCGAGGCGACGAGCGTGCCCAGCCGCTCGGCGCGCTCCGGCTCCGGCCCCGTGCTCACGCGCCGGCCGTACCAGTGCGAGAGCAGCGCGCCGACGACGACCGCGAACGTCGCCGACATGGGCAGGTAGATACCGATCCCGACCGCCAGCGGCGGGATGCGCAGCAGGCGCAGCGCGCCCAGCGTCTCGTCGAGGACGATCAGGCCGACGCCGACGAGCGCGCCGACCCCGATCATCGTCCAGTCCAGGCCGTGGCCGATCACGCCCTTGGCCAGCGCGGCGATCAGCGTGGCCTGCGGCGCCGGGAGCGGATTCGGCGCGACGACGCCGACGTTCGCCGCGCCCGCGAACCCGTACGCCTTCGCCAGCAGGTTCAGCACCCACGGGATCACCGCCGCGCCGGCCGCCACGCCCACCATGAGCGCGATCTGCTGACGCATCGGCGAGGCGCCGACGAGCTGCCCCGTCTTGAGGTCCTGGAGGTTGTCGTTCGAGATCGTCGCGCACGCGAAGACGATCGCCGTGACGAACAGCGCGAACGCGACGAGCGCCTGGCTCGTCTCGGCCGTCGGCGGCACCGCCAACCCGAGGATCGACGCGCACACCACGATCGACAGGATGCCCACGCCCGAGATCGGGCTGTTCGACGCGCCGATGAGCCCGGCCATGTAGCCGCAGATCCCGGCGATGATGAAGCCGACGAGCACGACGAACGGCACGGCGATGAGCGTGAGCCGCACCGCGTTCGGCGCGAGCACGGTCGAGCGGGCGAACGTGAACGCCAGCCACCCGGCGACCGCGGCGCACCCGGCGGCGAGCGCGAGGATCCAGGGCGGCGAGACGTCGCGGTCGCGATCGTCGCGCTCCCCCGTGGCGCGCGAGGCGACGAGCGTGCTCACGAGCCCGCCGACGACCGGCTTCGCCAGCCGCGCCAGCGTGTAGATCGCGGCGACGCCGATCGCGCCCGCGCCGATGAACCGCACCTGCGTGCTCCAGACCGCGGCCGTGTGCGCGGCGAGCGACATCCCGGCCGGCGGCGGCTGGAGCGAGGTCAGGATCGGCACCGCGATCCCCCACGCGATCACCAGCCCGACCAGCATCGCCATCCCGACCGACAGCCCCACGAGGTGCCCCGCGCCGACGAGCGCGAGCGACCAGGCGAAGTCGTAGCCCGTCGCCGCCGTCGCGCCCAGGCGGAGGAAGCCCGACAGCCCGCCGGCGACGATGCGCGTGCCCGCCAGGATCGCGAGCCCCGCCGAGGCGACCGAGCCGACGATCACCGCCACCAGCCCCTCGCGCGCCTCGCCCGTCTCGTCCGTCACCTCGCCGCGCGTCCCCGAGCCGACCCGCAGCACCTCGGCCGCCGCGACCCCCTCCGGGTACGGCAGATCCGACGTCGTCACCAGCGCGCGCCGCAGCGGGATCGTGAACAGCACGCCGAGGACGCCGCCGCTCAGGCAGATCAGGAACGACTGCCAGAACGGGAAGCCCGTCCACCACCCCACGATCACCAGCCCCGGCAGCACGAAGATGATCGCCGACAGCGTACCCGCCGCGGACGCGACCGTCTGCACGATGTTGTTCTCGAGGATCGACGAATCTTTCACCGCGCTCAACGCGGCCATCGAGATCACCGCCGCCGGGATCGACGAGGCGAACGTGAGCCCGACCTTCAGGCCGAGGTAGACGTTCGCCGCGGTGAAGACGGTCGTGATGAGGGCGCCGAGGATCAGGCCGCGGAGCGTCAGTTCTCTGGGTTTCATGCGGCCGGCTCCCATCTTCGGGGTGAGTCGGGCGGAGTCGAGGCGAGCCGCGGCGGCGGGCGGTCGGCGCCATCGGCGCCGACCGCCCGCCGCCGCGCCCTGGAGCGTCTACTGTTGCTGCACCGGGCCCCAATGGGCCGGGTCGAGCGCGCCGGCCGGGAACGCCGGATCGGCCTGGATGTCGAAGTACTCCTCGCGCATGACCTCCTTGCCGTCCACGAGGAAGACGACGGTCGGCGAGATCCACCCCTGACCGAGCGGCCGGTAGTCGTCGAAGCGGATGTCGCTCGTCTTGCTCGAGTCCTGCGCCTGCGGCTCCAGGAGGCGCACGAAGAGCAGCCGCTCGCGGTCGACCCAGAACTGCGGCGAGTGCAGGTCGGCGGAGTCGGCGCCCACCACGTACACCGGACGCCCCTGCCACGTGTCCGTGTGGAACTTCGACAGGTCGAACTTCTCCTCCCGCAGCACCTGGAGCGTGCGCTCCGGGCTCTGGCCGTAGACGTCGAAGCCGAGCACCAGCAGCGGGTTGCGCCGGGCCGACTTCCGCGTCAGCGCGCCGTCGCGGAAGACGTAGAGGGAGTCGTTCGCGTAGAGCACGCTGTTGCCGTTGTAGCGCTCCGCCAGGTCGATGCGCAGCTTCCCGGGGATCTCGGCGTACTCCGCCCAGACCTCCTTCGGCGCCTGCATCCCGTCCGGGGCGGTGCGCGTGACCGTCTGCTTGAAGGAGAGGGTGCGGTACCAGCGGCCCGCGTAGCGGTCGTGCATCGCCCGGACGAGCTGCTCCGCGCTCGTGATCTGCGCGTCCGGCGGCGACGCGGGCGGGGCTTCCTTGCTCCCCGGCGCCTCGTCGCCGCGCGGGGCGGTGCAGGCGGCCAGGAGCGCGATGAGACCGATCGTACGGACGCTGCTTCGCATGGTTCTCGCCGCTTCCGAGGGGACGTGGCACGTCCGGCGCGCTGCGGGGGGCGGCCGGGGGAAGGCGCGAAGATAGGGAGCAGATGGGTTGGTCGGAAAGGGCGTGGCGGGGCGGCCGCCCACCCGCCCGCCCCCCCCCACCCCCCCCCCC
>JADGGV010000227.1 GCA_019689775.1 Gemmatimonadota bacterium | reverse complement strand
CCCCTCGCCCGCGAGGTGGATGACGACGTCGACGCCCTCCAGCCCCGCCGCGTCGATCCGCCCCGCCGCCGGGTCCCACCTCACCTCGCCCGCGCGCCGCACCGGCCGGCGCACCAGCCGCAGCACCTCGTCGCCCCGGCCGGCGAACCGCGCGGTCAGTTCGCCGCCAACCAGGCCCGAGGCGCCCGTGATGGCGACACGCATGGCCCGCCCGGCTACCGGTCCCGCTCCAGCATCCGCGCGTGCTCCTCCGGGTGCGCCGCCGCGGCCGCCGCTCGCTCGTTCCGCGCCGAGGCCGCGTACTCCCGCCGCAGCCGCTCCATCATCGCCTCCCGCCGGCGGAACAGCCGCTTCGGCTCGCGCGGCGCGTGCCGCGAGAGCGCGTAGCTGGCCAGCAGCGGCAGCGCCAGCGTCGCATCCGTGTAGCACACCACCGCATCCGGCAGTTGATTCGGGTCGATCTTCCCCCAGCTCACCGCTTCCGCCGGCGTCGCCCCCGAGAGCCCGCCGGTGTCCGGGCGCGCGTCCGTGAACTGGAGGAAGTAATCGTGCCCGCGCTCCTCGATCCCGAGGACCTCCTGGATCTGCGGCTCCGTCTGAAGCATGAAATTCTTCGGACTGCCCCCGCCGAAGATCAGCACGGCGCTCCGGCCGCCCGTCCGCTTCGCGTCCAGCACGATGCTCGCCGTCTCGTTCACGTCCGCGCTCGGGTCGAGCTGCAGCCGGTTCCCCTGGAGCGCCATCGCCGCGACGTTCATGCCGATGGAGGAGTCGCCCGGCGACGACGTGTAGACCGGGACGTCGTACTCGTGACACGTCGCCAGCAGCGACTTCCCCGTCTGCCCCAGCGCCTTCTGCCGCTCCAGCACGTACTTCCCGCACAGGTGGTGGAACTCGGCCGTCGACATCGTGCGCTGGAACTCCTCGCCACCGATCACCTTCCGGAAGAACGCATCCGTGTCGAGCAGCACCTGGTAGTCGAAGAAGATGTCATAGATCCGCACGACCTCTTCCTCGCGCAGCACCAGGTCCGAGACGAACGGGTTCCCCTGGTGCATCTCGAGCCCGAGCCCGAAGTGCGTGTCGTGGTACAGGTTCGCGCCCGTCGAGATGATCCAGTCGATGAACCCCGCCTCGATCATCGGAATGAGCGCGCTCATCCCCAGCCCGGCCGGCGTCAGCGCACCGGTCAGCGTCACGCCCACCGTGACCTCGGGTTCCAGCATCTTCTCCACGAACAGCCGGCACCCCTCCCGCAGCCGCGCCGCGTTGTAGGCCAGGAACGTCCCGTCGATCAGGTCGGCCGCCGTCATCCCGGCCGTGATCCGCTGCGGCTCGATCCGGCGCCCGGCCAGGAATCGGCTCTTAGCTCCCATGGCTCTCCCGTCGATTGTTGAGTGGCGTGCGCACCGGCGGCAGCGGCGGCCGGAACCCGCCACGGTGCAGCCGCCGGTCCGTCGCGAGCTGCGCGCCCTCCGACACGCTCCGCGCGCCGGCGCACAGCCGATCGTAGCAGTCGACCACCACCTGCGTCGCGTGCTCCGGCGAATCGGTCACCACGAGCAGGTCCACATCCCCCGGCGAGATCTTCCCCTCGACCAGCATCGTCCCCCGAAGCCAGTCGATCAGCCCCGACCAGTACTCGCTCCCGAAAAGAATCACCGGGAAATTGCGCACCTTCCCCGTCTGGATCAGCGTCAGGGCCTCAAACAGCTCGTCCATCGTGCCGAAGCCGCCCGGAAAGATGATGAACGCCTCCGCATACTTCATGAACATCGTCTTGCGAACGAAGAAATAATGGAAATTGATCGCAAGCTCGACGTACGCGTTCATCCCCTGCTCGAACGGCAGCTCGATGTTGCACCCCACCGACGTCCCGCCCGCCTCGTACGCCCCCTTGTTCGCCGCCTCCATGATCCCCGGCCCACCGCCGGTGATCACCGCGAAGCCCGCCTCCGCCAGCCGCCGCGCCGTCTCCTCCGCCGCCCGGTACATCGGGTCGTCCGGCCGGATCCGCGCGCTCCCGAAGATGCTCACCGCCGGCCCCACGCCCGCGAGCGTGTCGAACCCCTCGACGAACTCGCCCATGATCCGGAACACCCGCCAGGCGTCCTTCGTCAGCTCTTCCGCCGGCGCGCGCGCCCGGCTCTCCAGCAGGCGCTCGTCTTCCGTCCGCTTCGACGGGTTCGACTGGCCGAGCTCCGCCGCCGCCTGCGGTGGCGCCGAGTACACCGGCTCCGTCTCCGGCTCCCGCTTCCGTTCCGCCATCGTCCGCGCGCCCCGCCGCGGCGATCGCCGCGGCCTCGTTGCGGCGCAACATACACGCCTGTTCCCCCGCTAGCTACCCGAACCCCGCGCCCGCCCGGCGACGTACCCGCCGGTCCACGACGGAGCTGGACCTCCAGGCCCCAATCCGCACGCCCGGACGCGCGTAGCCGGACGCGCGTAGCCGGTGCAGGCGAGCCCGCCGGCGGCGACGCGCGCCAATGCCCGCGCCCGCACGGGCGCACCGGGCCGTGCGCTACACGCGCAGGGAGACCGGCACCAATGCCCCCGCCCGCACGGGTGCACCTCCTCCGGATTCGCCTCCCCGCCCTTGATCGCCCTAACACCCGCGCCCGCGCGCACGCGCCACCGCCCGTGTCCGGCCTGCCACGCCCGGCCTGCCGCGAAGCCGGGCCAGGCGAACGCCGGGGCCGGGCGGTCGCCGGGCCGACTCGGGGCGCCCCGTCGCCGCTCCGCGGGCCGCTCTCCACCCCCATCGAGACGTGAATCCGCTGGCGCGGCCGCGCCTCGCCGGGGCCGGAACGGGCGCCGCAGCGACGGGTAGAAGTCGTTGCGATTCTTTCACCTGCACGGCCGAGCACGCATGCCCAGGCGACCCAGGCTCCAGGATTACGTCGAGGTGGCCGAGCGGATCCGCGCCTTCCACGAGACGTACCCGCACGGCTCCATCCAGACCGAGATGGTCCACCTCCGGGACGACATGGTCGTCTTCCGCGCCAGCGTCTTCCGCGATCCCGCCGACCCGCATCCGACCACCGGTTGGGCCTACGAGCGGCGCGGGGGCTCGCCCGTCGAGGATGCGCGCTTCGTCGAGAACTGCGAGACGTCCGCCGTCGGGCGCGCGCTCGCGAACCTCAACTTCGCCGGCACCCTGCGCCCCTCGCGCGAGGAGATGGAGAAGGTCATGCGCATGCGGGCGCGGATGCGGTCCTGAGCGTCCGCGGCCGAGCCCCGGCCGCGCCGAGGCGCCCGCCCGCCGCCCGCCCGCGCTGGACTCCGGTGCCGCCGTCGCCTAAACTGTCCCGCGTATGCGATGCCCGTCGTGCAACGCCGAATCGAGCGGGGCCTATTGCCCCGAGTGCGGCACCCCGCTTCGCGCGGCGTGCAGGGAGTGCGGCACCGCGCTCGTGCCGGGCGCCCGCTTCTGCACGGCGTGTGGCGCGCCGGTCCGCCGCGGCGCCTCGAACCTGCCGTGGTACATCGCCGGCGCCGCCCTCGTCGCGCTGATCGTCCTGGTGCTCCTGCCGACGACCCGCCGGCCCGGCGCCGCGGCCGATCCGGGCGCCGTCCCGCTCGAGCCCTCCGCCGATGCCCTCGGCGGCGACATGGCGTCGGCCGGCGGCCCCGGCGTCGCCGGAGCGCCCGGCCCCCTCACGGGGACGCCGCGCGAGCTCGCCGATCGGCTGTTCAACCGCATCATGCAGCTCCGCGAGGCCGGCGACACCGCACGCGCCAGGTTCTTCCTCCCGATGGGCATGCAGGCCTACGCCATGGCCGGCGACCTCGACGCCGACGGCCTCTACCACCTCAGCCTCCTCCAGGGAATGGCCGGCAACGGCGCCGAGGGGCGCGCCACCGCCGAGAAGATCCTGGCGACGTCGCCCAATCACCTCCTCGGTCTCGCCGCCGCCGCCGAAGCCGCGAACGTCGCCGGCGACCGGACCGCCGCCCGCGCCTACTACCGGCGCCTCCTCGACCACTACGACGCCGAGTCGAAGAAGCCGCTCCCGGAATACCAGGAGCACCGCCGCATCCTCCCCGAGTATCGCGCCGAGGCCGACGCCTACCTCGCGCACTGAGGGTGTGCGCGCCCGCAGCCGGCCCCGCGCCTCTGACGCGCCCGCGCGTCCCACCGGGCGGCCGATTCGGCCGACCCGCGCCCCTACATCCCCGTCGGCAGGTCCAGGAACTCCCACGGCAGCCGGAAGCGCTCCTCCAGGTGCGCCGCCAACGCCCGCACGCCCCACGTCTCGGTCGCATAATGGCCGCCGTAGTAGACGTTCACCCGCTCTTCCATCGCGTCAAAGTACGTGTGGTGCGCACCCTCGCCCGTGATGAACGCGTCCAGCCCCGCCGCCGCCGCCTCCGCGATCGCGCCCGCCGCCGCGCCGCTGACGATGCCCACGCGCCGGATCCGCTCCGGTCCACCCGGCGCGACCCGGACCGGCCCGCCGAGCAGTCCCTCGAGCCGCTCCCGCAGCCCCTCCCGCGTCTCGGTCAGCTCCCCCCACACCCCGATCCGGATCCCACGATACTCGCCAAATTCTCCCCGCACCTCGACGCGCAGCTCCCGCGCGAGCACCGCGTTGTTCCCGACCTCCGGGTGCACGTCCAGCGGTATGTGCGCGCCGTACACCGCGATCTCCTCGTCCAGCAGCCGCCGCAGCTTGCGGTAGCGCCGACCCGTGATCGGCTGTGCGCCCGCCCAGAACAGGCCGTGGTGCACCAGCAGCAGGTCGCAGCCGCGCTCCGCCGCAGCCACGATCGCGGCCTCGCTCGCGTCCACCGCCGCCGCCACCCGCTTCACCTCGCCGTCGTTCTCCACCTGGAGGCCGTTCATCGCTCCCGGCGCATCCGGAAGCTCCGCGACGCGCAGGTACGTATCCAGGTACCGAACCAGCTCGTCGAGCCTCATCTCGCCCTCCCCGGCGATTGTGGAAAGCTGTGGACAAGTACCCCCACGCATTTCAACAGGGGACTGTGGACAACTCGCGGCCTCCGGGAAATGCGCTGGCGCACAACGGCTGTTCGCTTCCCCACTGGATGTGGAAAAACCCCGGGCGATTTCCCCGCCCGGGGCCGCAACTCCTGTTGGCGCACGGGCGTGCGCTACTCGCCGGCGAGCACCTTGACGGGCCGCGCGGGCGGCCCGGCCGGGACGGCTGCGCGCGGGGCGGCGCTGGCCGGGAGCTTCTCCCGGTCGATCTGCCCCGTGTGCACCTGTCCGTTGACCTTGCCGCCCTCCTCGAGCTTGATGCGCAAGGCGTGGATCTCCCCGTCGATCTGGCACGTCGCCTGGAGCTCCAGCCGGCTCTCGGCGACCACCGTCCCGACGACCCGGCCGCCGATGATCGCGTCCTGCGTCACGATGTCGCCGGTAACGCTGCCGTCCTTCCCGACCACCACCCCTTTCCCCGCGCGGACGGTCCCCTCGACGACGCCCTCGATCCGCAGCGTCCCCTCGGTCTCGCAGTCGCCCACGACGCGCATCCCGGGCCCGATGATGGAGATCACCCCCTCGTGGGGGCTGCCGGCGCTGTCGTTCTTGTCCCTTGCCATTGGCCTCTCGACGTTCGGGTGGGATCGCGCTCAGGAGCCGGGGGCGGGGAGAAGGCCGACGCTCGGGGCCGGACCCCGGTCGCCTGCGCCCGTCGCCTCCGGCACGAGCGGTGGAAGGATCGGCTCCTTCCCCTTCACGGCGCCATCGGCGCCCAACATCTGGCGCACGCGCTCGTACTGCGCCTCGACGTCCTGGAGCGTCCGCGCCAGCTCCGCCACGCGCGCGCGCTCGCTCTCCAGGCGCCGCACCTCGGCCTCGAGGCCGCGCACGCGCGCCGCCTGGCTCGCGACGTACCACCAGGTCGACGCCATGACCAGGAAGATGAGCACGAGGAGCACGGCCGCGGCCAGGAGCGCCTTCAGCCTGCGGTAGGAGACCGTCACGCTGCGGGTCTCGACATCCTCGTGGGGCACGAGGATGAACGTCATCCGCCGATCGTGCATGCCGCCTCGCATCGCGACCCCGGGGGGCCGTCAGGGTCAGGAGACCACCTCGGTGATCGGCCGTCCGACCAGCAGCTCGTACAGCCGCTCGAAGTCATCCGCCGAGTAGAACGGGATCTCGATACGCCCACGCCCCCCCCGCGCATGGCGGATCCGCACCGCCGTGCCCAGCGCCCGCTGGAGCGCCTCCTCCAGCTCGCGCTCCACCGCGGCCCGCGGCCGCGCCTTCGCCCCCGGCTTCTCGCGCCGCGCCGGCCGCATCCGCTGCACGTGCGCCTCCGTCTCGCGCACGCTCCATTCCTGCTCCGCGGCTCGTCGGGCCAGCTCCGCCATGCGATGGTCGTTCCCGACCCCCAACAACGCCCGGGCGTGCCCCGCCGACAGCCGCCCCTCCGCCACCAGACGCCGGACCGACGAGGGAAGCTGGAGCAGCCGAAGCGCGTTCGCGACCGTCGACCGATCGCGCCCCATCGCCTCGGCGATCTGCTGCTGCGACAGCCCGAACTCCTCGGCCAGCCGGCGGTACCCCTCCGCCTCCTCCAGCGGCGACAACCCCGAGCGCTGTAGATTCTCCACGAGCGCCAACACCAGCATCGTGCGGTCGTCCACCTCGCGCACGACCGCCGGAATCTCGCTCCACCCCAGCCGCATCACCGCGCGCCAGCGCCGCTCCCCCGCCACCAGCTCCCATTCCGTGCCCC
>JADGGV010000226.1 GCA_019689775.1 Gemmatimonadota bacterium | reverse complement strand
GCCCGAGGGTGGTGGGGCGGGGGAGCTTCGGGAGCGCGGAGGTCTCGCCGGCGTCGTCGCCGCCGCGGCCGACGGCGGGGGCGGGCTCGTAGCGCAGGTCCCAGACGACGCGGTGGACGACGCCGGGCTCGGTCGGGCCCTCGAGCGTGCGCACGACCTTGCCGGCGGCGTTCGTGATGGTGAGGCGGACCGAGGGTGCGGCCGTGCCGAGGTAGTAATCGATGATCGCGCCGTCCGGCGGGTTCTCGCCGGTCCAGTAGTCCTGGCCGCGGTAGGAGTAGTCCTCCCAGTACTGGAAGATGTTCGCGGGGCGGATCGAAAAGAGGTGCGCCGGCTCGCGGGCGACGGCGGGCGACCACTCGGCGAGGGTGGCGCCGTCGTCGAGGATGTAGAGCGAGCGGCCGTGGGTGGCGACGACGACGTCGTTCGTGCGCGGGTGCACCTTCACGTCCACGTAGAGCGTGGGGGGCAGGTTCGCGCCGAGGCGGTCCCAGTGCGCGCCGCTGTCCGTCGAGAGGAAGAGCGCGTGCTCGGTGCCGAGGAAGACGACGCCGGGCTTGCCGGGGTACTCGCCGATGAAGCGGACGGAGCCGTCCTTCGGCAGCCCGGCCACGATCGGCGTCCAGGTGCGGCCGAAGTCGGTGGTGCGGAACGCGTACGGCGCGAAGTCGCCGCGGCGGTGGTTGTCGACGGCGACGTAGGCGGCGCCGGCGCCGGCGGCGGACGCCGCGATCCGGGCGATGTAGGCGCCGTCGGGCGCGCCTTTCAGGTTGCGCGAGACCTCGGTCCAGGTCTTCCCGCCGTCGCGCGAGACCTGGATGTTGCCATCGTCGGTGCCGACCCAGAGGACGTTGGCGTCGACGGGCGACTCGTCGATCGCCGAGATCGCCGGGAACGCCGTCTGGCCGTCGTTCTTCGACAGCGTGATGTCCTTCGCGGGGACGCCCATCACGCGGATCGTGTCGCGGTTCGCCTGGCGCGTCAGGTCCTTCGTCGCCTCCCAGGTGAGGCCGCGGTCGTGCGTGATGAAGAGCCGCTCGGCGCCGTAGTAGTACGTGCCGGGCGAGTGCACGGAGGCCTTCCCCGGCGTCATCCACTCCCAGCGGTACTCCGGCTCGCCCGGCGCGGGCCGCGGGTGGATGTCGCGCCGGTCGCCGGTCTCGGCGTCGACCAGCGTGAGGTCGCCCTCGACGGCGTTGCTGTAGACGTAGTGGTGGCCGGCCTTGTCGACCTGGTGCTCGAGCCCGTCGTTGAAGCCGATCTGGCGCCAGTCGCCGTCGGTGATGCCGAGGTAATGGCGCGTCGCGCTCGGCCCGAGCCAGGAGTGGTCGTCCTGCATCCCGCCGTAGATGTAGAACGGGTCGCGGTCGTCGAGCCCGATGCCGTAGAACTGGCCGATCGGCAGGTTGTTGATGCGCCGGTACGTCTCGCCGCGGTCCCACGTCTCGTAGAGCCCGCCGTCGCCCGCCAGGTAGAAGTGGCGCGAGTCGCGCGGGTCGATCCACATCGCGTGGTAGTCGCCCTTCAGCCCGACGTCGTACGTCGGCTCCGTCGGCATCCGGCGGAACGTGGCGCCGCCGTCGTCGCTGCGGTAGAACCAGCGCGCCAGCGAGTAGATGCGCTGGTCGTCGGTCGGGTCGACGTAGAGGGCGCTGTAGTACGACGGCCGGTCGTCCAGCGAGTTCCGCCGGGTCCACGTCGCGCCGCCGTCGGTGCTCCGGTAGATGCCCGGCGCCGTCGCGTGCTCGACGATGGCGTAGATCAGCCCCGGCGTGTTGTGTGCGACGGCGAGGCCGATCCGCCCGAGGTCGCCCGTGGGCAGCCCGCCGGACAGCTTTGTCCAGTGCTCGCCGCCGTCCGTGCTCTTGTAGATGCCGCTGCCCGGTCCGCCGCCGTTGTAGCAGCACGGCTGGCGGAGGCGCTGGTAGAGCGCGGCGTAGAGCGTCCTCGGGTCGTGCGGGTCGATGGCCATGTCGACGACGCCGGTGAGCGTGTCGACGAACAGCACCTTGCGCCAGCTCTTCCCGCCGTCCGTCGTCTTGAAGACACCGCGCTCCGCCGAGGGCTTCCACAGGTTCCCCAGCGCGCCGACCCAGGCGACGTCGGGGTTGGTCGGGTCGACGACGATCCGCCCGATCGCGCGCGTCTCCTCCAGCCCCAGGTGGGTCCAGGTCTTCCCGCCGTCCGTCGAGCGGTAGACGCCGTTGCCCCACGAGCTGCTCTGGCGGTTGTTCTGCTCGCCCGTCCCCGCCCAGATCACGTTCGGGTTCGACGGCGCGATCGCCACCACGCCGAACGTCCCGGTCGGCTGGGCGTCGAAGATCGGCGTCCACGTCGTGCCGTGGTTGGTCGACTTCCACAGCCCGCCCGTCGCCGTGGCGACGATGACCAGGCTCGGATCGTTTGGGAGCGCGGTCACGTCGTGGATCCGCCCACCCATGACCGCGGGGCCGATCGAGCGGAAGCGCAGCTCGCGGAAGGGACCGGTCGCCTGCTGCGCGGCGAGTGGCCCGGTCCCCGCGCCGGCCAGCAGGAGCAGCAGCGGGAGGATGCCCGCCGGGGTGCGCGGGCGCACGACGACGACTCGCATGACGGAACGCTCCGGTGTTCGGGTCTGCCCGTGGGATGGCGCATTCTACGCCCGGGGCGGTGGGGCGGGCAAACGCGGGATGCGCGGCCGTGCCGATCGGGGGTTGCGCCCGCCGGCCCGATCCTTTCGTGCGGACGCCGGATGTTCCCGGCGGCCGCGCGGGGCGCGCCGGCGCGGCCGGAGCGCGGCCGCCGGACGGCGCCGGGACCGCGGACGCGCGAGCGCGGAGGTGAGCGGTGGACGACGCTCCGGATCAGCCCGGCGCCGGCGGCGGTGTCCCCGTGCCGCGCGGCGCGGGCTCGGGCGCGGCGAGCGGCGCGGGGGCAGAGGGGGCGCGCCCGGAGGATGCGGGGGCGCTGCGCCGGCGCGTCGAGCGGCTGAAGGCGCGGCTCGCGGTCGCGCGGGCGCGGCGGCGGGAGCTGGCGGCGCGGTGCGCGGTGCTGAGCCACGTGCAGGAGGCCTCGCCGCAGCCGATCATCGGGCTGGACCCGGCGGGACACGTCATGGTCTGGAACCCGGCGGCGGAGCGGCTGCTGGGGTGGAGCGCGGCGGAGGTGCTGGACCGGCCGCCGCCGGAGGCGCCGCCCGAGCTGAGCGCGCCGTTCGACGAGCTGCACCGGCGCGTGGCGGCCGGCGAGTCGGTGACCGCGATGGAGGCGGTCCTCCAGCGGAAGGACGGCTCGAAGGTCGAGGTGATGCTGTCGGCGGCGCCGATCCCGGGGCCGGCCGGGCACCCGGGCGGCTCGGTCTGGATCTACCTGGACGTCACCGAGCGAACCCGACTGCTGCGCGTGGAGCGGGCCGCGCGCGAGGAGGCGGAGGACTTCGCGGCCTCGGCCGAGACGCTCGGGCGGCGCTTGTTCCGACTCCAGACGACGACGGCGGCGCTGTCGGTGGCGCAGACGCCGCAGGAGGTCGCGGAGGTCATCCTGCGCCAGTGCGCGGAGGCGCTCCACGCGGTGCGCGGCCTCGTCGTCCGCCTGACCGACGCCAACGGCGACGCCGTGATCGTCGGCAGCTTCGGGTTCGATCCCGGCGACTTCGAGGTGCGTGACACCCTGCCGCTGCGCGCGCGGACGCCGCTGGCCGAGGCGATCCGCGCCGGAGCGCCGCTCTGGATCGCGGACTCGGCGGAGGCGCTGCGGCGGTACCCCGACATCCGGCCGTTCCGCCAGATGCGCGAGCCCGGCGCGTGGGTGAGCATCCCGCTGGTGTCGGCGGGCCGCGCGCTGGGCGGCGTCGGGCTCATCCTACGCGAGGCGCGCGAGGCGACGGCCGACGACATGGCGTTCATCGAGGCGCTCGGCCCGGTCTGCGCCCAGGCGCTCGAGCGCGCCGAGGCGTACACCGCGGAGCGCCACGCGCGGAGCGACGCCGAGGCCGCGAACTACGCGAAGAGCCAATTCCTGGCGACGATGTCGCACGAGCTGCGCACGCCGCTCAACGCGATCATCGGCTACACGGAGCTGCTGCGCGACGGGATCACGGGCCCGGTGACGCCGGCGCAGGTCGAGCAGCTCCGCCGGATCGAGCGCAGCTCGCGCCACCTCCTCGCGCTCATCGAGGACATCCTCTCGTTCGCGAAGATCCAGGGCGGGCGCGAGGAGGTGCACCTCGAGGACACCGACATCCGCGGCCTCCTCGAGGGCGTCGCCGAGGTGGTGATGCCGCTCGCCGCCGCCCGCTCGCTCACGGTGGCGCTGCACGTGCCCGACGACATCGGCACGGTCCGCACCGACCCGCAGAAGGTGCGACAGATCCTGGTGAACCTCGTCGCCAACGCGGTGAAGTTTACGGAGGCCGGCGGGCTGACGCTGGCTGCGCGCGCGCTCCCCGGCGCCGTCGCGCTTTCCGTGAGCGACACGGGCGTCGGCATCCCGCCGGAGCTGGCGGAGCGGATCTTCGAGCCGTTCTGGCAGGCGGACCAGTCGCGGACGCGGCGCGTGGGCGGGACCGGCCTCGGCCTCACCGTCTCCCGGCAATTCGCTGCGCTGCTCGGCGGAACTCTGACCGTCGAGAGCGACGTCGGCAAAGGCTCGACGTTCACGCTGACGCTCCCGAGGCCGCAGGGCTGAGCCCGATCCGCGGGCGGCGCGTTGCGCCTGGCGCTCGCGGCGTCCTGGCGCCGGTCTCGGCAGCGCGGCCTACGGTCATGGCGTCGTGCCCGGCGGTCACGGCGTCGCGCCGGCCAGCAGGATCGCGCGCACGCCCCGGGCGACGTGGCTGCCCCAGCTCTCGTCGCCCACCGCGCCCGCGTTCGACAGCACGATGATCGCGTCGGCCGGCAGCAGCCAGATCGTGCTGCTCGCGCCGGCCCACGGCTCCCAGCCGCCGGTGCGCGCCTCGCGCCGCCCGCCGGGGTAGATGTCGTCCTCCCAGCCGAACGCCTGGTAAACGGTCGCGTCGCCCTCGTGCCCGACGACGAGGCGCGAGGCGAGCAGCTCCGGCGCCGCATCGCCCAGCACGGTGTGATCCCGCAGCGCCAGCAGCCACCGGTGCAGGTCGCCGACCGTCGAGTACATGCCGGTCGCGCCGCGGAGCCCCCAGTTCGGCCCGAGCCAGCCGTCCCGCCACACGGACCGCGGCAGCCTCCCCGGCGCCGGCGTCTGCCCCGGTGCCGCGACGTCGCGCGCGCCGTCGTCGCCCCAGAACCCCGTCCGCGTCATCCGCGCCGGGCGCAGCAACCGGTCGCCCACGTACCCCTCGTACGGGCGCCCCGACGCGATCTCGACCAGCGCGGCGAGGAGCGTGTAGTCGTCCGTCACCTCCAGGTGACCCTCGCCGGGCAGGTACGCCATCCGGCACGACAGGATCGCCTGGATCGCGCTGTCCCGCCGCTCCACGCCCGCCGCCGCGTCGCACGCGCCCAGCCCCGACGTGTGGGTCATCAACTGCTCGAGCGTGATGCCGCGCTTCTCCGAGCCGGCCGTCGGGATCAGCGTCGAGATCGGGTTGAGGAGGTTGAGCCGCCCCGCGCGCTGGAGGTCCAGGATCGCCGCCGCGGCGAACTGCCGCGAGGCGGCACCGATCCAGAACGGCGTCGCGGTGTCCGGCACGGCGCCCGCCGGGCCGTACCCCCGCTCGAGGATGAGCGTGTCGAGCCGCGCGACCAGTACGACGCCGCTGAAGCCGCTGTCCGCCTGCGCCCGGAGATACGCGTCGAGCGCACCGGCCAGGGCGGCGTTTGCGGGCTGGGACGACGCCGGCGGTGAGAACGCGGGGACCTGCGCGGGGACCTGCGCGGCGGCCGCACGCGGCAGCAGCAGCGCGGCCAGGAGGAGTGGGGATCGAGGGGGTAGGCGCATGGGTTCGACGCTTGAGGGGGATAGCTGTTCGTGCGCGATCGCGGGGAGAGCGGTCCGCTCCCGGCGCGGGATCCGCCGCTCCGCCCCACCCCGCGCGGCCGACCGCGGGCCGACGACGAAGCCCGGGGCGGGCGGCAAGGGTATGGAACGATACCGGCGGGGACCGGGGTGATTCAACAGAACAACGGAATTATTTTTGGACAGGATGAACAGGATCAAATCTGATAAAATGGGGATTGGCGTGCAAGCGCGGATTCCCGCTTTTGCTCGCGATTGGCACATCTGTGGTTCGTCAATGTCCGTTTTATTCGTTTTGTCGCCGTTCGGCCCGGGCGGCGGACGGGGGCTGAGACGAAGTTCGCCAGGTTGGTTTCGCGTACGGTCCCGCTCCCGCTCTCGAACGGCCTTGAGCGGCAGCGAAAGCGAGGGCGGGGACGAGGAACCGACCTGCGGGACCCGGTATGAGTGGGGTGGCGCGGCAGCCGCCCGGAAGGATCTGCGGGTCGTACTCGGGGCGGTCCGCGCCGGGCTCCCGCGACCCGAGCACGAGGTGCACGTCGCAGGAGTCATCGGGGCGGCGGCGCACCGGGCGCCGGTGGCGGCCGGCCCGAGCGAGCGAGGCCCGACCGGTTCTCATCGGGGTTGACGGCGCTCCCGCGCCATGCGCACTGTCCTGCGAACGCTGCTCTCCTCTCCCCTCTCGTCGCCGCCCGGCGGCTCCCCCGATGCCGCGCAGCCTCCTCTCCGAGCTGAAGCGCCGCAACGTCTGGCGCGCCGCCGCGCTCTATGCGGCCGCGGCCTGGCTGCTCGTCCAGGTCGCC
>JADGGV010000225.1 GCA_019689775.1 Gemmatimonadota bacterium | reverse complement strand
CGGCGGCGCCGGGTCGTAAAGCGCCGCCGCGCCACGACCGATACTGAAGCGCAGACCCCGCACGTGCTGCGTGGTCGGAACCCCCGCCGGGCGGAGGCTCGCCCGGGGCCACGGGGCGGACGCAACGGCGCTGCCGCGACCCTGCATGACTGATCTGACCTCCCTCATCGAGGACGCGAAGGCGGCGGAGCGCGCCGGCGCCTGGGACGGGGCGCTCGCGGCGTACTTCGCCGCGCTCGAGCGCGCGCGCGAGTCCGGCGCCCGTGCCACCGTCACCGACCTGCTCCGCTGGATCGGGACGGTGCACCGCGAGCGGGGCGAGCTCGATCGGGCCGACGCGTTCTACCGTGAGAGCCTGGAGCAGGCCGAGGCGGACGGCGCGGCCGGGCAGGTCGCGGCCGCGCTGAACTGCCTGGCGCTCGTGGCGCAGATCCGCGGGGAGGTGGACCGGGCGGAGGAGCTGTTCGCCCGGGCGAGCGCCAGCGCGCGCGAGGCGGGCGACGACCGCCTGGGCGCGATGGTCGATCAGAACCTCGGCACGCTCGCGAACATCCGCGGCGACGTGCCCCAGGCGCTGAGCCGGTACCGCTCCGCGCTGGAGCGTCTGCGCCGGCTGGGCGACGAGCGCGCCGTCGGCTGGGTGCTGCACAACATCGGGATGGCGCACGTCGACCTCGGCGAGCTGGATGCGGCGGCCCGCGTCTACGCGGAGGCGCTGGACGCCGCCCGGCGCGCGGACGACCAGCTCCACGTCGGCAACGTCGAGCTGGGCTTCGCGGAGCTGCACCTCGCGCGCGGCGACCTCGCGGCGGCGCGGGGCGCGGCGCGGCGCGCCTTCGAGCTGTTCACGCGCCTGGACTCGCGTCCGGGGATCGGCGAGGCGCACCGGCTGCTGGCGACGATCCACCGCGAGGAGGGGCGCGCGCGCGACGCGGAGGCGCACTACGCGGAGGCGGTCCGGCTCGCGCGCGAGTGCGGCGACGCGCTGGTCGAGGCGGAGGCCGAGAACGGCCGCGCGCTCCTCTGGCTGGCGCAGGGCACGAACGAGCGGGCGCTGGAGGCGCTGAACCGCTCGCACGCGCTGTTCGCGCGCCTCCAGGCGCGGCGCGAGCTGGCCGACGTCGATCGCCGCCTCGACCGGCTGGAGCAGACGTACCTCGAGGTGGTCCGGCGCTGGGGGGAGTCGATCGACGCGAAGGATGCGTACACCGCCGGGCACTGCAACCGGGTCGCGGATTACGCCTGCGCGCTCGCGGCCGCGGTGGGCTTCGCCGGCCGCGACCTCACCTGGTTGCGCATGGGCGCGTTCCTGCACGACGTCGGCAAGACGGCGGTGCCGCTCGACATCCTGAACAAGCCGGGGAAGCTCACGGACGAGGAGTGGGAGCAGATGCGGGCCCACACGACCGCGGGGGACGAGATCGTGCGCGGCCTGAGCTTCCCGTGGGACATCCGGCCCGTCGTGCGCAGCCACCACGAGCGCTGGGATGGCCGCGGCTACCCCGACGGGCTGGCTGGTGAGGAGATCCCGCTGACGGCCCGCATCCTGTGCGTCGCGGACGTATTCGATGCGCTCACCACGGCGCGGAGCTACCGGCGCGCATTCTCGCGCGCCGAGGCGCTCGCCGTCATGCGCCGCGAGGCCGGCGCCGTCTGTCAGCCGGAGCTGTTCGAGCTGTTCCAGCGGCTCCTCGAAACGGGCGTCATCGGTCCGCCCAGCGAGGACCACTGGAGCACGGCGTTCGCGGTGACGCGGACGGCGTCCCGCTGACGCGCCCTCCATGACGGAGCCGATCGATCCCTGCGCCGTGTCCGACGCGCTGGGCCCGACGACAAGCCCGGCGCTCCTCCGCGCGTTGGAGACGGCGCGCCGCGTGGCGCGCCACCCGGCGACGACGGTCGTCATCGAGGGCGAGACGGGGACCGGCAAGGAGGTGCTGGCGCGCGCGATCCACGCCGCGGGACCGGGCGCCGACGAGCCATTCGTCGCCCTGAACTGCGGCGCGATCCCGGCCGGCCTGCTCGAGAGCGAGCTATTCGGCCACGAGCGCGGCGCGTTCAGCGGCGCGGAGCGCGCGAAGCCCGGCCTGCTCGAGGAGGCGGGCGCCGGCACGCTCTTCCTGGACGAGATCGCCGAGCTGCCAGTGGCGCTCCAGGCGAAGCTGCTGCGGGTGCTCCAGGACCGGCGCGCGCGTCGGCTCGGCGGGCTCGAGGAGTACGCGGTCTCGTGCCGGTTCGTCGCGGCGACGAACCGGCCGCTGCGCGCCGAGGTCGAGGCCGGCCGCTTCCGGGAGGACCTCTTCTTCCGGCTCGACGTGGTGCGGATCGGGCTGCCGCCGCTGCGCGAGCGGCCCGAGGACCTCCTGCCGCTGGCGGACCGGATCCTGACCCAGCTCTGCGCGGCGTTCGGCGTGCCGCCGCGGCGCCTCTCGCCCGCGGCCGAGGCCGCGCTGCACGCCTACACATGGCCCGGGAACGTCCGCGAGCTGCGGCACGCGCTCGAGCGCGCCGTCGTCATCGCCGAGGGCGACGTCCTGGAGCCGCACCACCTCGCGCTCGGCGACCGCGCGCGCCGCGCGGAGCCGGCCAGCCTCAACGCCGTCGCGCACATCCCGATCCCGCCGGAAGGGCTGACGCTCGCCGAGGCGGAGCGCCAGCTCATCGCGACGACGCTCCGGCTGGCCGGGCACAACCAGTCGCGGGCCGCGCGCATGCTCGGCGTCTCGCGCCCGACCGTGATCCGGAAGATCCGCGCGCTGCGCCTGCACGAGCCGCCGGGCGCGTCGGGGGACTGAGCCGGGAGCCAGCGGCCCACCGCGTCGCCCGGGGTGGCCGGCTCGGGCGCGCCGCGGCCGCCGGTCCGCGGGGTGGCCGGTCCGCGCCGCGCCCCGTATGATCCCCGCATGGCGAGCAGACGGGATGCCGGACCCGCCGCGCGGCTCACGCCGTACGAGCTGGTCTTCGGCGACGGCGCGTTCGAGACGGAGTCCTTCCCGGCGGTGCGGGCCGAGGCCGAGGCGCACCGCATCCCCACGTCCGATCCGGATCGGTTTCTCCTCCTCGCGCCCGTGGGCGCCGTCCTCCGGGACCTCGTCCCGGACGATGCGCCGCGCGACGCGTTCCGCGAGACCGGGCTCCTCCTCTTCCACGCCTACCACTTCTGGCGCTTCGGTCGGCGGCTGCTGGCGGTGAGCGAGCCGCTCGCGCGGCGGCTGGCCGCGGCCCCGCCGCGCGTCGGCGAGTGGGCGCTGACGCCGCCGGCGCCCGCCGGCTACCTCCAGCTCCCGCGCCAGCTCTTCTGGGCGCGAATCGCCGAGGCCGAGCCGGCGGAGCCCGTCGACGGCTTCTTCTGGACGATGGTCGGCGCCGAGGACCCGGCCGCCCCGCCGTACACCCGCCTCGACCTCCTTCTCGTCCTCGGGCTCCGCCCCGGCCGCCCCGGCTTCAGCGTGATGGACCTCTCCGCCGCCATCGCCGACGCGCCGGGCCATTGGGCCGACCTCGAGGCGCGCGACGGCGGCACCGACTTCGCGAACGTGCTCCCGGGCGGCGACGTCGCCGGGCTGCACGCGCTCGTGACCGACGCCGAGGCGCTCAAGCTCTGCTCGCTCCTCTTCTGGTACGTCGCGGCGCAGCCGGCGGCGCTCGGCGAGCCCGTGCCGCCCGCCGCCGGTGAGGGCAGCGCCGGACCGTACGAGCTGCCGCCCTCCGCGCTCCCGGTCCAGTGGATCGACGTGGTGGAGGCGCGTGGATAGCCACGTCATCGCCCGCGGGCGGAGCGACCTCGGCCCGCCCCTCGAGCCGGACGGCGCCGACGCCTCGGACGCCGCGGCGGGCGCCGGCGTACGCGCGCGGGCGGCCCCGCGAGCGGCAGCACGAGAGCGACACGTTCCCGGTCAACGCCTTCTTCGGATCCAGGAGGACACGGTGAAGCGAGCGGCGACGACGCCGAAGCGGACGAAGCGGAAGGAGAGCAGGGCCGCGCTGCGGGAGCGCACGGCCGAGATCGTGCGGAGGCTCCGCGCCGAGTACCCAGACGCACGTTGCTCCCTCGACCATCAGGACGCCTACCAGCTCCTGGTGGCGACGATCCTGTCGGCGCAGTGCACCGACGAGCGCGTGAACCAGGTGACGCCGGCGCTGTTCGCGCGCTACCCGGACGCGGACGCGCTCGCCGGCGCCCGGACCGAGGAGTTGGAGGCGCTGATCCGCTCGACGGGCTTCTACCGCAACAAGGCGAAGAGTCTGCTCGGCATGGCCGCCGCGCTCGTCGAGCGCCACGGCGGGCGCGTGCCCGCGGACATGGACGCGCTCGTGAAGCTCCCCGGCGTCGGTCGCAAGACGGCGAACGTCGTGCTCGGCAACGCGTTCGGCATGGCCGCGGGCGTCGTCGTCGACACGCACGTCAAGCGGCTGAGCGCACGTCTCGGGCTGACGGCCCACACGGACCCGGAGACGATCGAGGCGGACCTGATGGACATCGTCGCGCGCGAGGACTGGACCGACCTGTCGCACCTGTTCATCTATCACGGCCGCGCCGTCTGCAAGGCGCCGAAGCCGCGGTGCGCGGCGTGCGTGCTCGCCGACATCTGCCCCTCGTCGCTGGTGTGACGATGGACGTCGACGCCCGCAGAATCGTCTTCCGCGCGATCCCCTACGGCCTCCACGCCATCGGCGTGCGGCGCGGCGAGGAGCGCAACGCCTTCACGGCGAACTGGGTGACGCAGTGCTCGTTCGAGCCGCCGATGCTCGCCGTGGCCGTGGAGAACGACGGCGCCTCGATCGCGATGATCCGCGAGTCCGGCGTCCTCAGCGTCAATCTCTTCGGCGCCGACCAGCGACGGGCGGCGGCACGGCTCGCGCGCCCGGCCGCCCGCGCCCCGCGCAAGCTCGAGGAGATGCAGTACCGGGACGGCTCGACCGGCGCCCCCGTGCTCCTGGAGACGCTCGGCTACGTCGAGTGCCGCATCGTCGCCGAGCTGCCGACCGGCGACCACACCCTCTTCGTCGGCGAGGTCGTCGACGCCGGCGTCTTCCGCGAGGGCGCGCCCCTCGAGATCCACGCCGCCGGCTTCACCTACGGCGGGTGAGGGCGTCCGCCACGCACCCCCTGGAGGACCGATGCCGCAGGACCCGACCCCGACCCTCGCGGGCTCGCGCAGCCCCTTCCTCCAGCACGGCGCCTCGCAGCCGGTCAACTGGCTGCCCTGGTGCGACGCCGCCTTCGAGCGCGCGCGCCGCGAGAACCGCCCGATCCTGCTCGACATCGGCGCGGTCTGGTGCCACTGGTGCCACGTGATGGACCGCGAGAGCTACGAGAACCCCGCCACCGCCCGCCTGATCAACGAGCGCTTCGTCCCGATCAAGGTGGACCGGGACGAGCGCCCCGACCTCGACGCGCGCTACCAGCGGGCCGTGCAGGCCGTCTCCGGCCAGAGCGGCTGGCCGCTCACCGCCTTCCTCACCCCCGACGGCGACGTCTTCTACGGCGGCACCTACTTCCCGCCCGAGGATGCGCACGGCCGCGCGTCCTTCCCGCGCGTGCTCACGGAGGTCGCCCGCATCTGGGAGCAGCAGCGCGAGCAGGCGCTCGACATGGCGCGCCAGATCCGCGAGCGCCTCTCCGTCTACGAGCAGGCCGAGGGCCAACCCGGCCAGCCCTCGCCTCACGTCGTCACCGAGGCCGTCGAGGAGTTCGCCCACGCCTTCGACTTCCGCCACGGCGGCTTCGGCCGCGCGCCGAAGTTCCCGAACCCCGGCGCGCTGCTCCTCCTCCTCGACCGCTACCTCGACACGCGCGAGGAGTGGACGCTCCGCATCGTCCACGACACGCTCCGCGCCATGGCCCGCGGCGGCATCCACGACCACCTCGGCGGCGGCTTCCACCGCTACACCACCGACGCGCGCTGGCTCATCCCCCACTTCGAGAAGATGGCCTACGACAACGGCGCGCTCCTCCTGGCCTACGCTCGCGCCGCCGCCGTCGTCGACGACCCGTCGATCCGCGACGCCGCAACCGGCATCCTCGACTATTACCGCGACGTCGCGCCCGAACTCGTCGCGCGCGGCGGCTTTCCCGCCTCGCAGGACGCCGATGTCGCGCCCGGCGACGACGGCAGCTACTGGACCTGGACCGCCGACGAGATCCGCGAGTCGCTCGGCGACGAGCGCACCGCCCGCGCCGCCATCCTCCGCTACGGCGTCGACGGCCACGCTAGCGCCATGCACGACGACCCCGCCCGCCACGTCCTCTACCACGCCCGCGAGGTCGGCGACGTCGCCCGCGAGCTCAGCGCCGGCGAGGCCGAGATGCGTGAGATCCTCGACAACGCCCGCCGCCGCCTCAAGGCCGCCCGCGACCGCCGGCCCCGTCCGTTCGTCGACGAGACGCTCTACGCCGGCTGGGTCAGCCTCGTCGCCTCCGGCCACATCGCCGCCGCCCGCCACCTCGGCCGCGCCGACGCCGGCGGGGCCGCGCGCCTCGCGCTCCAGCGCCTCTGGGACGAGGCCTTCGACATCGAGGACGGCATCGCCCACCGCGTCGGCGACGGCGCCGCCGGCGCCTACCTCGAGGATCAGGCGTTCACCGCGCAGGCGTTCCTCGACCTCTTCGAGCTCACCCAGGACCCGACCTGGCTCGAGCGCGCGCAGCAGGTCACCGACGTCATGATCGCCCGCTTCCGCGACGACGAGGGCGGCTTCCAGGACCGGCCCCGCGGCGACGCCACCCCCGCC
>JADGGV010000224.1 GCA_019689775.1 Gemmatimonadota bacterium | reverse complement strand
TCTTCGCTGCCGCGCCGCCGTCGGCGGGGGGGTGGTCGTCTGGAACGCGGCCGGCGCCGGGGCCGGCCGCGACTACGACCCGTAACCGTGTAGCCGAACGGTGCGCACCAAGATCGTCTCCACCATCGGACCCGCCACGAGCGACCGCGACAAGATCCACGCCCTCGCCGAGCTCGGCGTCGACGTCGTCCGCATCAACATGGCCCACGGCACGCACGAGGCCCACGCGGCCGTCGTGCGGTGGGTGCGCGAGGCCTCCGAGATGGTGGGCAAGCCGATGGCCATCCTCGCCGACCTTGCGGGTCCGAAGATCCGCATCGGTGCGCTTCCCGAACCCGTTCGGCTCCACGACAAGGGCGAGGTCGTCATCGCGCCCGAGGGCGAGGCGCGCGGCGACGAGCTGCCGTCCACGCACGCCGGCCTCGCGCGCGACGTCACGCCCGGCGACCGCATCCTCCTCGACGACGGGTTGATGGAGCTGCGCGTCGTCGCCGTCGAGGGCGACCGCGTCCGCGCCCGCGTGATCCGCGGCGGGCTGCTCAAGGAGCACAAGGGGATGAACCTCCCCGGCGTGCACGTGAGCGTGCCGGCGCTGACGGCGAAGGACCTGGCCGACCTCGAGTTCGCAATCGAGCAGGACGTCGACTACATCGGCCTGTCGTTCGTCCAGCACCCGAAGGACGTCGAGGACCTGCGGCGCCGCATCACGAACGGCGCGCGCATCGTCGCGAAGATCGAGAAGGACACCGCGCTCGAGCGGTTGGAGGACATCCTGGCGGCGACGGATGCGGTCATGGTCGCGCGCGGCGACCTGGGCGTCGAGCTGCCGTTCGAGAAGGTGCCGATGGCGCAGAAGCGGATCATCCAGCTCTCGAACCTGCACGGCCGGCCCGTGATCACGGCCACGCAGATGCTCGAGTCGATGATCGAGAACCCGCGCCCGACGCGCGCCGAGGCGAGCGACGTCGCCAACGCGGTCTTCGACGGCACGGACGCGGTGATGCTCTCGGGCGAGACGGCCGCCGGGAAATACCCGTTCCTCGCGGTCGAGGCGATGGTCCGCATCGCCGGCGAGATCGAGCGCACGACCGCGTTCGAGCGCGGGCCGAGGTACGACATCCCGGTGCACGACCACCTGCGTCGCGGCGCGACGCCGACGGAACACGCCGTGGCGGCGGCGAGCGTGCAGGCCGTGCACCTGCTGGGCGCGCCCGCGCTCGTGACGTTCACGCGCACCGGCTCGACCGCCCGGCTCGTGTCCAGCTACCGGCCGGCCGTGCCGATCCTGGCCGTCACGCCCGAGCTGAAGACGTACCGCCAGATGGCGCTCGTCTGGGGCGTGCAGCCCGTCCTCTGCACCACGGACGTCAGCTACGACACCATGCTCGACTGCGCGCGCGAGTACCTGATCGCCACCGGCATCGGGGAGAAGGGCCAGCGCATCGTCGTCACCGCCGGCGTCCGCTTCAACGTGGCCGGGACCACCAACATGATGCGGGTGGAGGTGATTTGAGGCTGCGCTTCCTCGGCACGGGCACCTCGTTCGGGATCCCCGTCGTCGGGTGTGACTGCGCCGCCTGCACCTCGGGCGACCCGCGGGACCGGCGCACCCGCCACGCCGCGCTCCTGCTGAGCGACGACCGCGCCCGCGCGGTCCTCGTCGACACGCCGCCCGAGCTGCGCCTCCAGCTCGTCGAGGCCCGTATCCGCCACCTCGACGCCGTCTGGATCACCCACTGCCACGCCGACCACATCCACGGCATCGACGACCTGCGCGTCTTCTCCGTGCGCGACGACACGCTCCCCGCCTACGCGCCCGCGGACTGCGCCCGGGTGCTGCGCCGCCGCTTCGCCTACATCTTCGACGAGTCGTACCAGCCGCCCGCGGGCACGACCAAGCCGGAGGTCGAGCTGCGCGAGCTGCACCCGTACCAGCCCGTCGCGATCGCCGGCTTCGACCTGCTCCCGCTCCCCGTCGTCCACGGCGACATGACGCCGTTCGGCTTCCGCGTCGGCGACCTGGGCTACGTCACCGACGCCAAGGCGCTCCCCGAGCGCACGCGCGCCGCGCTCGAGGGCGTGCGCGTCCTCGTGCTCAACGCGCTCTGGTTCGGCCGCCCGCACCCGACGCACCTGAACGTCGAGGAGGCCATCGCGCTCGCCCGCGACATCGGCGCCGAGCGCACGTACCTCACCCACCTCACGCACCGCGTCGTGCACGCCGACCTGGCCGGGAAACTGCCGGAGGGGATCGAGCCGGCGTACGATGGACTGGAGATAACGGTGTAGCTCCCTCTTGCTCTTGCTCTTGCTTCTCGATCCTCCAGCCCCATCGCTCGTTCCCTCGGCAGTCGAGGATTGAGGGGTGAGACGCCAGGAGCAAGAGCAAGAGGGCGAGCAAGAGCAAGAGGGTGGTCCTACGGAGGTCGGCATGCCCGAGCGCCTGGCCCTCGACTACAACCACATGCTCTCCCCCCGCCTCGGCGAGGCGCGGGGGATCGACCCCGCTCGCCTCGACGCCCTGGCCGAGCGCTTCCGCGCGGTCCACGCGGAGGTGCGGCGGCGGCGCGAGGCCGGCGAGCTGGGATTCTTCGATCCGCCGTACGACACGGCGATCCTCGACGAGGTGCGCAAGTTCGGCGACGGCCTCGGGCAGGCGTTCGAGACCATCGTCGTGCTCGGGATCGGCGGCTCCGCGCGCGGCGCGATCGCGCTGCGCGACGCGCTCGTCGCCCCGTTCTGGAACGAGCTGGACGACGACGCGCGCAGCTTCTACCCGAAGCTCTACATCCTCGACACCATCGACCCGGCGACGATCGGCCCGTTCCTCGACCGCCTCGACCTCGGCAAGACGCTCTTCAACGTGGTCAGCAAGTCGGGCTCGACGGCCGAGACGATGGCCCGCTTCCTCATCGTCCGCGACCGGCTCGCCCGCGAGTTCGACGGCGACGGCGTGCGCCGCCACCTGCTCTTCACCACCGATCCCGAGGAGGGCGCGCTCCGCCGCATCGCCCGCGATGAGCGCATCGCGACGCTGCCGATCCCGCCCAACGTCGCCGGCCGCTTCAGCGTATTCACGCCCGTGGGGCTGCTCCCCGCCGCGCTCGTCGGCGGCGACGTCGCCCGGCTCCTCGAGGGCGCGCGCGACATGGACCGGCGCTGCGCGACGGACGTGCTCGCGGACAACCCCGCCGGCCTGTTTGCCACGCTCCAGCACCTGGCCGACACGGACAAGGGCGCGTCGATCCAGGTCATGGCGGCCTGCTGCGACCGCCTCTACGCCACGGCCGACTGGTTCCGCCAGCTCTGGGCGGAGAGCCTCGGGAAGCGGACGAACCGCGCGGGCGACGACGTCTTCGTCGGCCCCACGCCGGTGGCGGCCCGCGGCGCGACCGACGCGCACGCGCAGCTCCAGCTCTGGTTGGAGGGGCCGTTCGACAAGACGGTCACGTTCCTCGCCGTGCGCGACCTCGACGAGGATGTCGAGATCCCGGCCGGCGCGGCGACCGACCCCGCGCTCGCCTACCTCGGCGGCCGCACGCTGGGCGAGCTGCTCCGCGCGGGGCGCCTGGCGACCGCGCGGGCGCTCGCCGAACGCGGGCGCATGAACATGACGATCGAGCTGCCGCGCCTCGACGCCCACGCGCTCGGCCAGCTCCTGATGATGCTCCAGATCGCCACGGTCTACGCCGCCGAGCTGTACGGCGTCGACCCGCTCGACCAGCCCGGCGTCGAGCGCGGCAAGCAGCTCGCCGACGGTCTCATGGGCCGCCCCGGCTTCGCCGCGCCGGAGGCGTCGCCCCCCGACCCCCGCTTCACGAGCCGATGATGATCGCCTACCTGAACGGCCAGTGGGTCGACGCCGCCGAGGCCGCCATCCCGATCGACGACCGCGGCTTCCTCTTCGGCGACGCCGTCTTCGAGACCGGCCGCCTCGTCGGCGGCAAGTACTTCCGCCTGCGCGAGCACCTCCGCCGCCTCGCCGCCGGCGCCGCCGCGCTCCGCATCGGCGTCCCGTCGGAGCCGGAGCTGATCGACATCGCCCGCGGGCTGGCGGAGCGGAACGCCCTCACCGACGGCTCGCTGCGGATCACGGTCACGCGCGGCCGCGGCGAGGCCGGCCCGCCGACCGTGCTCGCCACGCTCGCGCCGCTCCGCCCGGATTGGCGCGAGTCCGCCTGGACGGGGTGGTCGGTCGTCACCGCCCGCGTCACGCACCCGCCCGCCTCCTCGCTCGCGCAGGTGAAGACGACCGGCCGCGTCCACGGCCTCGTCGCCCGGCTCGAGGCGCGTGAGGCCGGCGCCGACGACGCGCTCCTCCTCTCCCCGGAGGGCTTCGTCACGGAGGGCCCATCCTGGAATGTCTTCTGGCGCCAGGGCGGCCACCTCTACACCCCCTCGCTCGACCTCGGCGTGCTCGAGGGCGTCACCCGCACCGCCATCCTCGAGCTCGCGCCGAAGCAGGGACTCGAGGTCGTCGAGGGCCGCTTCCCCGCCGAAGCCCTCGACGACGCCGAGGAGATCTTCGCCACCATGACTTCCCTCGGCATCGTCCCGTTCCGCTCCCTCGACGGCCGCATCCTCCCCGAGGACGCGCGCGACGCGGCCCGCTGGCTCACCGAGGCGTACTGGGAGCTGGTGGCGAGGGAGGCGGAGTAGCGACGCGCTCGACTCCGCCCTCGGCGCCGGCGACGGATCCGGTCCCGTCGCCCCCCGCGGCGCGGGGCGACGCCGCGCACCCGCCAAACGACGGGAGCCCGATCGCTCGAGGACGATCGGGCTCCCGTTCGTGTGCATGCCGAGGCTCCGCGCCGGCCGACGGGGCCGCGCCCCGGGCCGCCGGGATCCGGCGGACGGCTCAGACCTTCCGGAACACCTGCTTGCTGGCGTCGAAGCGGACGCCGCGCATCTTCTTCACGCCCTCGGCGGTCTTCTTGTAGACGGTCTTGCTGGTGAGGTCGTTGCCGTCCTTGTCGGACCAGAAGAACGGCGTGGGGGTGCCATCCTTCTTGTAGATGCGGGTCCTGGCCATAGGCGTGCTCCCTTCGGTGAGAGGGGCCGCCGACCCGCGTGGCGAGGGTCGCAACGCGGCTCGGCGGTCGAAGAAGGTGATACCCCGCCACGGTCCAGGTGGTCCCCCGGGTTCACCGGACCCGGCCGGCCACGACACGCAAGTCGTGGTCGGATAAGACAATGCGCGCGTCGATCGGGCGGCTTCCGTCATTTCCGCAGGAGCCGCAGGTCGTGCACGCCGCGGGTCGTGAGCGAGATCGCGCTCACTCGCCCCGAGGCGTCGCGCACGAAGCGGAGCACGCCGAGGTCCGGGCTCGCGAAGGCGTCCGCGAACGCGGGGCGGAGCGGGGAGTCGGGGCCGCGGGGGCCGTGCAGCACGAGGGCGCCGTCGCGGAGCCGGACGGACCACTCGGCGCCGACCTCGTCGCTCGCGTAGGTGCCGACGTAGTCGGCAAGATGCGACGCGACGTCGGCCGGCGCCGGCGCCACGCGGGTCAGCCTGTCCGTCGGCGCCAGCTCGCGCGTCACGACGACGGACGCCGGGCCGGCGGACGGGAGCGTGAAGCTCCACGTCGCCCCGGTCGTCTCGTCACGGAAGCGGCCGCCGCCGAGCGGCGTGAGCGGCACGCGCTCCTCGCCCCGCCGCAGCGAGACGACGCCGCCTTCGGCCTCGACCCGGACGCGCGAGCCGACCGTCTCGCTCACCCAGAGGCCGGCGTAGCGCGCGGCCTCGGCCGGCGCGAGCGGCTTCGCGCGCGGCGCCGCCTTCGCGGCGGGCGGCGCGCCGAGGACCACGTCCGCGACGCCCTGGGCCAGGCTCATGGTGTTCGCCTCCGCGGAGTTGCAGAGCACGATCACCGAGAGGCGCCGGTCCGGGAAGCGCATCAGCATGGCGCGGTAGCCGGCCCACGCGCCGCCGTGCTGCACGCGCCGCTCGCCACGGTACTCGTCGACGAACAGCCCGAGCCCGTAGCTCACCTCGCGGCCGTCGCTCAGCCGCGCCCGCGTCTGGAGCGCCGCCGGCAGCGCCGCACCGCCGACCGTCGGCGCGTAGAAGTTCGCGTCCCATCTCGCCAGGTCCTCGCCCGTCGTCTGGACCGCGCCGTCGCCGACCTGCTCCCAGTCCGACATCTCGACGAGCCAGCCGGCCGAGTCGTCCGGCGTGTAGCCCGTGGCGCGCCGCGGCACGACCACGCGGGTGTCGTCCAGGAAGCGCGTGTCCGTCATCCCCAGCGGCTCGAAGATCCGACGGCGTGCGAACCCCCGCAGCGGCATCCCCGAAACCCGGCTCACGATTAGCCCGGCGAGGAAGAAGCCGGTGTTGCTGTAGCGCCAGTCGCTCCCCGGCGCGAAGTTCAGCGCCTTCTGCCGCAGCAGCGGCTCCAGCGCCTCGCGCTCCGTGGTGTGATCCCGCTCGTCCCACCCCGCCAGCACCATGAGGTCCGTGTAGTCGCGCCAGCCGCTCGTGTGAGTCAGCAATTGGCGGATCGTGACCGGCGTGCCGTAGTCCGGCAGCTCCGGGATGTACTTCCGGACCTCGTCGTCCAGCGACAGCTTCCCGTCCTGCGCCAGCAGCACCAGCGACGCCGCCGTGAACTGCTTCGACGTCGAGCCGATGTCGAAGACGGTGCGCGGCGAGATCGGCACGGATTGCTCGAGCGACGCGTAGCCGTAGCCCTTCTCGTAGATGGACGCTCCGTCGCGCACGACGTTCAGCGCGCAGCCGGGGGAGGGATGGGCG
>JADGGV010000223.1 GCA_019689775.1 Gemmatimonadota bacterium | reverse complement strand
GGGGGCCGGGGCGGGGGGGGGGCGAGGCGGCCCGCGAGCGGCGCCGCGCCGCCGCCCCCGCCGTCGCGGACGGACGAGCGGCAGGCGCGGGCGGCGGACCCGGCGCCGGCCGCGGGCCTCATCCCCGCCCGATCCGGCGCCGGCCTCCAGCGCGTGGTGCGGCCCGCGGCGCGTAGACGGCCATGAGCGCGGCGGCCCCGCCCCGCGGGCGGGAGCGCAACCGCCTGCGCACCGCCGCGTCCATCATCTCGACGCTCCTCCTCGCGACCTGCTCCCGGGCCACGCCGCCCACGAAGCCCAAGCCGGTCCCGCTCGGCACGCCCGTGCCCGAGACGCCGACGCTCGAGGCGCCGCGCCCCGTCGTGCTGCCCGCGCCGCTGCCGCCGGTGGAGCGGGAGTTCCGCGGCGTCTGGGTCGCCACCGTCGAGAACCTGGACTGGCCGTCGCGCCCGGGACTGCCGACCGAGGAGCAGAAGGCGCAGCTCCTGAGCATCCTCGACCGCGCGGCGGCGCTGAACCTCAACGCCATCATCTTCCAGGTGCGGCCGGCCGCGGACGCGTTCTACGCGTCGTCGCTCGAGCCGTGGTCGCACTGGCTGACCGGCGAGCAGGGGCGCGCGCCCGAGCCGCTCTGGGACCCGCTCGCGTTCGCCGTCGAGGAGGCGCACCGGCGCGGCCTTGAGCTGCACGCCTGGTTCAACCCGTACCGCGCCGGCTACATCTCGCCGCGCTGGCACGCCGCGCCCACGCACATCACGCGCACGCACCCGGAGCTGGTGCGGCGCTACGGCCACTACCTCTGGCTCGACCCCGGAATGGTCGAGACGCGCAACCACGCGATGCGCGTCGTCCTCGACGTCGTCCGGCGCTACGACATCGACGGCGTCCAGATCGACGACTACTTCTACCCGTACCTCGAGCGCGGCCGCAACGGGAAGTACCTGCCGTTCCCCGACGACGCCACCTACCGGCGCTACCGCGAGCAGGGTGGCGACCTCGACCTCGGCGACTGGCGCCGCGAGAACGTCAACATCCTCGTCCGCCAGCTCTACGACGCGATCAAGGCGACGAAGCCCTGGGTCAAGTTCGGCATCTCGCCGTTCGGCATCTGGCGCCCCGGCCACCCCAGCGACGTCGACGGCCTCGACTCCTACACGGAGATCTTCGCCGACTCGAAGAAGTGGCTCAACAACGGCTGGCTCGACTACCTCGCCCCCCAGCTCTACTGGAAGACCGACGCCCCGCGCCAGCGCTACACCTCCCTCCTCGCGTGGTGGGAGGCGCAGAACGCCCACGCCCGCCACATCTGGCCGGGGAACTTCACGAGCCGCGTCGGCGGCCGCGGCCCCTCCGCCTGGTCCGCCGACGAGATCGTCCGCCAGGTCGACCTGACCCGCCGCTCCGACGGCGCCTCCGGCAACATCCACTTCAGCGCCCGCGCCCTCATGGACAACGCCGGCGGCATCGCGGACCGGCTCCGCCAGCTCTACCGCGAGCCCGCGCTCGTCCCCGAGTCCCCCTGGCTAGGCGCCGCCCGGCCCGGCGCCCCCCGCGTCACGCTCGAGGACGCCGGCGACGACGAGAGCTACGTGCTCCGCGTCGAGCCCGCCGACACCGTCGTCCCCCGCTTCTGGGTCGTCCGCATCTACGACCAGACCGGCGGCTGGACCACCCGGATCGCCTCCGGCGACGCCCGCACCCTCCGCCTCACCGGCGACTACCTCCCGCCCTACACCGTCGCCGTCTCCGAGGTCAGCCGCACCGGCGTCGAGGGCCCCGTCGCCGCGGCGACGACCGTCGACGCGGACCGAAGGGTCGGGGTGAAGTAGCACGCGCGCCGGGCCTCGTCCGCGACCGCGCCGGCGGCCTGGCATGTCCAGGCGCGGCGCGGAAAAACGGGCACGGCGGGCGGTTGACGGAGGCCGGCGGGCAGGTTTAATTTTTAAGTCTTCCGTCGACCGCCTTCGCGGCCGAGATGGAGGACGCGGCAGGGTAGCTCAGCCGGTTAGAGCACACGATTCATAATCGTGGGGTCGCGGGTTCGAGTCCCGCCCCTGCTACTTCGAGGAAGATGAGGCCCCGGCGTCGCTCAGGCGATGTCGGGGCTTCGTGCATCCGGCGGCGCGCTTCCCCACACCGAGAACGATGACGAGCACCCGGTCCTCCACCACGCGGTAGATGACCCGGTGCTCGCCGACCCGGAGCTTGCGGTAGCCGCCGAGATCGCGGTACAGCGCGTCGCCATGCCCGATCGGGTCGACGGTCAGCTTCTTCGCGATCTGGCGCAGGATCTCCTGCGCGGCGGACTTGCCCAGCTTCTTCAGGTCCTTCCGCACCTCCGCCGCGAAAGCGACCTGGAACCGGCGCGGCGGCCCCGGAGGATCAGGCGCGCGCTCCTTCGGCTTCGGCATCGTCCTCCACGCCAAACTCCTGCATCAGAGCCTCGAGAGGAACGAGCTCGTCGGCGCCCGCGCGCAGCTTCGCCTCGCGGTGCATGGCCAGGAGCGCGAGCTTGAGATCCTCCATCTGGCCGATCGTCGACATCATCCGCCGATACAGATCGTAGCTCACGAGAACGCCGATCGGCTCGGCGTTCCGCTGAATCACGACGCTCTCCCCCCGATCGACGCGCTCGAGCAACCGGCCGGCCTCGCGGCGGAGCTCCGTCGCCGTCGCGATGACCGCGTCTCCCTTCACTTCGAACATCAGGCACCCCTCCGCCGGGTGTGGATTATGGGCAGAATCTAGCACACGATCATGCGCAATCCAAGTGGCATCATACCGGGCATGATACGTACACGAATCGTGCCCATGGGGCGTCCGGCGACGGGCGCCATCCGCGGGCACAAGCCGCGAGGCGGATCCGGTCACCCGCGGGCCGGACTCGCTGTCGTACCCGTCAGCCCATATTTGCCGTCACGTGCATCGGCTGGCCCCGGCGCTTCACCCGCGGTCTTGTGGCCGGCCCGAGGCGCGGCGTAGCTTGGGCGTTCGCTCTTCCCGAGCCAGTCCCGTATCGCTTCCGCAGAGGCGCTCGAACCCGGCCGACTTCGGCGATGGCAGGCGAGGACAAATGCCGCTGAGCGAGGCGGATACCCGAGCGAAGCTGATCGATCCGGCGATCCACGCCCGCGGCTGGACCGAGGACCTGATCCGCCGTGAGGAGTCGGCGGGCGCCATCGAGCTGATCGGCGGCAAGGCCCGGAAGCGCGCGAAGGGCCGGGTCGACTACGTGCTGCGCGTGAAGCTCAACCCCGACACGCAGCCCGTCGCCGTCGCGCTCATCGAGGCGAAGGCCGAGCACCTGCCGCCGATGCACGGCCTGGAGCAGGCCAAGCTGTACGCGGCGTGCAAGCGGCTGAACGTCCCGTTCGTCTTCTCCAGCAACGGCCACCAGTACGTCGAGTTCGACCGTGCGACCGGGCTCACGACCGGCCCGCACCCGCTGGCCTCGTTCCCGACGCCGGCCGATCTGCGCGCCCGCTACGAGCGCCACGTCGGCTTTGCGCTCTCCGACCCGGCGGCCCGGCCGCTCCTCACCCGCTACCCCGGCGGCGAGGCGACGCGGCGCTACTACCAGGACGCGGCGATCCGCGCGGTCCTGGAGAAGATCGCCCTCCAGCAGAAGCGGGGCGAGCCGCCGCGCGCGCTCCTCACGCTCGCCACCGGCGCCGGCAAGACGTTCATCGCGGTGAACCTCCTGCGGCGCATCGCCGATGCGGGCCAGCTCCGGCGCGCCCTCTTCGTCTGCGACCGCGACGAGCTGCGGAGCCAGGCGACGGCGGCGTTCCAGAACGTCTTCGGCGCCGACGTCGCGCCGGTGCGGCAGGCGGCCGACGGCAGCAACACAGCCCGGAACGCCCGTGTCCAGATCGCCACGTACCAGACGCTCGGCGTGGACTCGGACGAGGCGGACGCGAGCTTCCTGGTCACGCATTACCCGCCGGACCACTTCAGCCACATCGTCATCGACGAGTGCCACCGCTCCGCCTGGGGCACGTGGCACGAGGTGCTCAAGCGCAACCCGAACGCGGTGCGGATCGGGCTCACGGCCACACCGCGCCAGATCGAGGTGGGCGAACGCTCGAGGGAGGCGGAGGAGGACGACCGCATCCTGGCCGACAACCTCCGCTACTTCGGCGAGCCCGTCTACGAATACGACATGGCGCAGGGGATCGAGGACGGCTACCTGGCCGCCTGCGAGATCGTGCGTCGCGACATCTTCCTGGACGACAAGACCGAGAGCGAGCGGCAGACCGGCGTCACGCGCGACGACCTTACGGACAAGATCGTGACGGACGCGAGGACGGGCGCCGTGATGACGCCGGGTGAGGCGCGGGCGCGGTATGGCGCTTCGAGCTTCGAGGCCCGGCTCGTCCTGCCGGAGCGGGTCGAGGCGATGTGCCGCGACCTCTTCGAGCACCTCGTCGCGACGGCGCCGATTCCTCGAGCAGACCCGCCTCGACCATTCGCGCGTAATCCTCCGCCAACACATCGAACGGCTGTCCCGACGGCACCAGCCGCAGGGCTCCGTCCACCGCGGCATCGTGGCTGATGACCTTCCCCTCGAGATCCTTCGCGGCGAAGAACCACTGCTTGTGACGAGCCACCGCCCGGGCGAGTTCCCGGTCGGCCAACGCGGCTGCGGCGATCCCGGCGTCGTCCAGGCGGACGAGGTCGTACCAGTGACGGGCGTAGCGCTCGCCTCGCAGTCGGCCCTGGAGGCAGAACACGTGGGCGGCGGTCGCCTTCTCCCAGAAGGTCCGCTCGGCCGCCATCACGCGCGGCGTGGCGGTGGGGAAGGCCACCATCGGCAGATGGGGAGCAGCGTCGCACGTCACCGGCATCCGCTTCAGCGGCTCGCCGGTTGAACGGGCGCCGAACTCGATCAGGACCTCCGGCGCGACGTACCCCGTGGCGGGCGCCACGGCGGGTTCGTAGCACACGTACAGCCTGTCGATTTCGGCCCGAGCCTCGGCAGGGGCGCCGCTCGCGGACAGACGTGCCTCGACCACTGGGAGGACTTCCTCCGCGACCCATACCGGCAAGCGCTGCCGGACCAGGTCGCTCCACCGCTTCTCCTGACTGCGGGTCGCCGGGAGCGGTTCGTCCGCATCGCCAGCCGCGTCCGGGAGGAGCGCGCGGATGTCGTACGTGACGTCGATGTCCTCGGAGAAGCGGCCGATCACGCGGTACGCCTTGGAGAGCGACGTCCCGCCCTTGAAGCTCAGGTGCTCGCCGAGATGCTCGCCGAACAACGCCTCCAGCACCCACACGATCCAGACGTCCTTCTCGAGGAGGTGGGCGGGACGTCCGGACGCGTCCGCGGCGACGCCCAGAGCGTCGGCCCGGTCGGCGGCCGACAGGCGAAGAAACGGCTCAGACACGCGCGGCCTTTCCGCGCTTCCTCGCCTTCGGCGCGAATGCCTCGCTCACCGTTCGCGCGAGCCAGGTCGGGAGCGCCGGCCGGGCGGCGAGCAGCTCCTGCCGCTCCGGGGCCGGAAGCGTTCGCCCAAGCCGTTCGGCGGCCGCCCCGGCATGCTGCGGCCCGAGCCATACCAGAGCGCGAAGTGCCTGTCCGGCAGGCCGCTGCGGCGCGCGTAGCTGCCATGCGGGGGCGTGCCTCAGTTCCACCACCTGCCTACCCAGCCGGAGGCATCGCGTAGGTCCCGACGTGAGGTAGACCGGTCGCACGGGGACCTGCGTCGTCAGGCCGAGGGCGTTGGCCGCGGTCGCGCCGCTCGGCACGACGGTCTCTCCGGTGAGCTCGGCGAGGCGCTCGATGATCTTGGCCGGCTCCGGCGCGCGCGTGCCGAAGCGCGTGTGGACGGGCCTCACGTAGCGGCCTCTCGCCACGCGGAGCAGATGCCCCCCGCGCGCGAGCCGGGACAGCGCCTGATCGACCGCCGCACGGCTGCCCAGGTGTAGAAACGACTTGGCGGAAACGACCGCGCCCTCGCCCAGGGCCTCCGTCTGCTCCAGGACCTCTTCCGCGATGCCTCGCATGGGACACTCCGTCGAGCGAGTGTCAGAAACTTACAAGCATTTCTGACAACACGCAACGGTGTGCTCGGCGAGTGGCGCACCCGGAGGATGGTGCCGCGCGTCGTGCCGGCGGCCTCGACGCGGACGGCGTCGGGGTAGCGGGTGGAGTGGCGCATGACCGCGGCGGGACGCGCCGAGATGGCCAGCAGGTCGACGTCGCCGACGGTCTCCAGACGGTCGTAGGTGGCGGGGCGCACCAGTGCCGGAGTGGCGCCCGGCGAAGGAACGTTGAGGCTCTCGAACGTTCCCACCGGCTCCCGGCATAGGGCGAATGGCCCGCGGCCACGCGCCCGCCCCGTGCCCGGGCGCCGCGCGGCGCATCGCCTCCTCGCGCGGCGCGGACGCGGCGGGCGCCTCGAGGGTGGCGGCGCTCCGGCCGGCGCGGCAAAATGGGAGCAGTCCCAACCTTCCCCTGTGTGACAGGAGCGGCGCGATGGCGACGGATGGCGGGCGGGCGCGGGTGACCGGCATCGGTGGCGTGTTCTTTCGGGCGCGGGACCCCGTCGCGCTGGCGGCATGGTACCGCGAGCATCTGGGCGTCCCGGTCGACGAGGGGTCGACGTACGCGGTGTTCGAGGCGGCGGCGGACGGGCGCGATGCGAGCGGCGCGCGGCCGGCGACGGTGTGGGCGGCGTTCCCGAGCGACACGAAGTACTTCGGGCCTGGGGGGGCGGGGTGGATGGTGAACTACCGGGTCGCGGACCTGGACGCGATGCTCG
>JADGGV010000007.1 GCA_019689775.1 Gemmatimonadota bacterium | reverse complement strand
GACGAGATCCAGGCCGTGCACCGGATGGGGGTCGCGCTGGGGTTGGTGGTCGGGGGCGGGAACATCGTCCGGGGCACGCAGGCGAGCCAGCAGGGGATCGACCGGGTGAGCGCCGATTACATGGGGATGCTGGCCACGGTGATCAACGCCCTGGCGCTCCAGGACATGCTGGAGCGCAAGGGGGTGGACACCCGGGTCATGAGCGCGATCCGCATGGAGGCGGTGGCGGAGCCGTACATCCGGCGGCGTGCGCTGCGGCACCTGGAGAAGCGGCGCGTCGTGATCTTCGCGGCCGGGACCGGCAACCCGTACTTCTCGACGGACACCGCGGCGGTGCTGCGCGGCGTGGAGATGCACGCGGACGTGCTGGTGAAGGCGACGAAGGTGGAGGGCGTCTACACGGCCGACCCGGCCAAAGACCCGTCGGCGACGTTTCTTCCGAGGGTCTCCTTCATGGAGGCGCTCACGCGGGAGCTCGGCGTCATGGATGCGGCGGCGATCTCGCTCTGCAAGGAGAACCGGCTCCCGATCGTGGTGTTGAACATTCAGAGCCCGGGCGCGGTCGCGGCGGCGATCCGGGGGGAGCCGGTGGGGACGCTGGTCTCCTGATCCGGGCAGGTATATCTTCACTCGCGAGCGAGAGCGAAACGGGGGGGAGGAGCGATGCCGTCGAGTGCGCAGGCGCGACAGCAGATGGAGAAGGCTCTCGATGCGGTGCGTCGTGAGTTTGCGGCGGTCCGCACGGGCAAGGCGACGCCGGCGCTCCTGGATACGGTGCGGGTCGAGGCGTACGGCTCGCGCATGCCGATCAACCAGGTGGCGTCGGTGAGCGCGCCGGAGCCCCGGCTGATCGTCGTCCAGCCGTGGGACCGGAGCCTGCTGCATGCGATCGAGAAGGCGATCCAGACGTCGGACCTGGGGCTCAACCCCTCCAACGACGGCACCGTCATCCGGGTGCCGATCCCGGCGCTGACGGAGGAGCGCCGCAAGGACATGGTCCGGCTGCTGCACAAGCTGGCGGAGGAGGGCCGCGTGGCGGTCCGGCACGCGCGCCAGGAGGCGAACAAGGACATCAAGCACCGCCTGAGCGAGCACGAGGTGAGCGACGACGACGCCCGCCGCGAGATGGACGAGGTGCAGAAGCTCACCGATGAGTACATCCACAAGATCGATCAGCTTCTGAAGGCCAAGGAAGCGGAAGTGATGGAGGTCTGAGCGGGCCGATGGCCTCCGAGCACCTCAAGCAGCTCCTCCTCGACGGACCGGTCCCGGAGCACGTCGCCGTCATCATGGACGGGAACGGCCGATGGGCGCGCGCCCGCGGGCTACCCCGGTACCGCGGGCACATGGCCGGGATGAAGGCCGTCCGGGAGGTCGTGGAAGGTGCGATCGAGGCGCGGATCCCGATCCTGACGTTGTTCGCGTTCTCACAGGAGAACTGGAACCGGCCGACGCGCGAGGTGTCGGCGCTGATGCGGCTGCTCCAACTGTACGTCGCGCGCGAGCGGGACGAGCTGGTGCGGCAGGGCGTGCGGGTCCGCGTGCACGGCGACCTCGACCGGTTGGCGGCCGGGCCGCGCGCCGCGATCGACGAGATCCAGGCCGCCACGGCCGGCGGAACGGTTCTCCGCCTGAACCTGATGATCAGCTACGGCAGCCGCGCGGAGATCACCCGCGCGGCGCGTCTGCTGGCCGAGCGCGTCCGCGCCGGCGAGCTCCAACCGGACGAGATCACGGAGGCGACGTTCGCGGCTGAGCTCTACACCGCCGATCTTCCCGATCCCGACCTCCTCATCCGCACGTCCGGCGAACAGCGTATCAGCAACTTCATGCTCTGGCAGATCGCCTACGCCGAGCTGTACATGACGCCGGTGCTGTGGCCGGAATTCCGGCGCGAGCATCTCTTCGCCGCGATTCACGACTTCCAGAAGCGGGAGCGTCGGTTCGGCCGGGTGACGACCGGCTGACCATGGCCCGCTCCGATCTCGGCAAGCGCATCGCCGTGGCCGCCGTGGGCATCCCGGCGGCCGTGGCCGCCATCTACGCCGGCGGCTGGGTGCTCGGCGCGGTGCTCGCGCTGGTCGCGGCCGGTGCGACGGCGGAGCTGTATCGGCTCTCGTCGCTTCAGGGTGCGCGGCCGTTCGTCGTCCCCGGCGTCGTGGCGGCGGCGGCGTATGTCCTGGTGGCCGCGGCGCATCCCCGTCCGCTGGAGGCGACGCCGATCTTCTGGGCGCTCACGCTGGCGCTGCTGCTGGCGTTCTCGGCGGCGGCGATCTGGGCGCGGGGTGTGGAGGGGCTCCCCCTTGAGGCGGTCGCCGTGACGGTGCTCGGCGCGGCCTTCACCGGCGGCACCCTCTCCTACGCCCTCTTCCTTCGTCATCTGCGTCCGGCGGGGACGGTCATGGACGGCGCCCTGCTGGCCGCGGCGTTCAACCCCTGGACCGGTACGGCCTTGGTCCTGTTCCCGATCGCGATCACCTGGTTCAACGATTCGTGCGCCTACTTCGTGGGCCGGGCGGTCGGCCGACACAAGCTCATCCCGGCGGTCAGCCCCGGGAAGACGGTGGAGGGCGCCGTCGCCGGGGTGGTCGGCTCGATGCTCGCGGGATGGATCTTCTCGCGATGGATCTTCGGTGGCTGGCTGCACGTGCCGATGAGCGCGGCGGCCGGTCTCGGTGGCGGGCTCGTGGTCTCGATCGCGGCGCAGCTCGGCGACCTGGCGGAATCGCTCTTCAAGCGGGAGGCCGGGGTGAAGGACTCCGGCCACCTCCTCCCGGGGCACGGCGGTCTGCTCGACCGCTTCGACGCCCTCTTCTTCACGATCCCGCTCGCCTACTGGTTCCTGGGGATGACGCTGCCGTACCTGGGCGGTAGGCCGTGAGGACCGGCGTCGCGCTCCTCGGGTCGACGGGCTCGATCGGCCGTAGCGCGCTCGAGCTGCTGGACCGGCATTCGGACCGGTTCCGGGTCGTCGCGCTGGCGGCCGGCCGGAACGCGGAGCGACTGGCGGAGCAGGTGGCGCGGTATCGGCCGGCGATGGCCGTCCTGGTCGAGGGGGACGGCCGCGCCGGCGGCGAGAACTGGCTTTCCGGGCGGGACGGCCTGCTCGCCGCCGCCACGCACCCCGACGCCGCCGTCGTCATCAACGCGGTGGTGGGCGCCGCCGGGCTGGAGGCGACGCTGGCGGCGCTGGAGGCGGGGAAGCGGCTCGCGCTGGCGAACAAGGAGTCGCTGGTCGTGGGCGGGCCGCTGGTCCTGGAGGCACTTCGCCGCGGCGGCGGTGAGCTGATTCCGGTCGACAGCGAGCACAGCGCGATCCTCCAGTGCCTGGCCGGCTCGCACCCGCGGCAGGCGCGGCGCCTGATCCTCACGGCGTCGGGCGGGCCGTTCCGCGGCTGGACGCCCGAGGCGCTGGCGACGGTCACGCCCGCGCAGGCGCTGCGGCATCCGACGTGGCACATGGGCGCGAAGATCACGGTCGATTCGGCCACGCTGGCGAACAAGGCGCTGGAGGTCATCGAGGCGCACTTCCTGTTCGACATGCCCTACGACGCGATCGACGTGGTCGTCCATCCGCAGTCGATCATCCACTCGATGGTCGAGTTCGTGGACGGATCCGTTCTGGCCCAGGTGGGGTTTCCAACGATGGAGCTGCCGATCCTGTACGCCTTGACGCACCCGGCCCGGCTGCCGGACCAGGGGACGCGCCGCTTCGACCCGCTGGAGGCGCGTGAGCTGACGTTCGAGCCGGCCGATGAGGCGTGCTTCCCCGCGCTGCGGCTCGGGGTCGAGGCGGGGCGGCAGGGGGGCACGGCGCCGGCGATCTACAACGCCGCAAATGAGGTCGCCGTGGAGATGTTCCTGGCCGGGAGATTGCCCTTCCAGGGCATTCCGCATGCAATCGAAGCCGCTCTCGAGGCGCAGCCGGTGGTCGCGGTGGACGCCCTGGAGACCGTGCTGGAGGCGGACCGTCGTGCGCGCGCGACCGTCCGCGGGAGAATCGACGGCGGATGCTGATCACAATCCTCGCGACGGTCGTCGTCCTCGGCGTCCTGATCTTCGTTCACGAGCTCGGGCACTTCGTGACGGCGAAGTTGGTGGACATCGAGGTGCCCCGGTTCTCGATCGGCCTGGGCCCGAAGCTCGTCGGGTTTCGGCGCGGCGAGACGGAGTACGTGATCTCATGGCTCCCCCTGGGCGGCTACGTGAAGATGGCCGGCATGGAGGAGATGGAGGTCATCGAGGGGAAGGACGAGCGCAAGCCGGCCGCGGAGGTGGCCGAGGCCGGCGTCGCCGGCGCAAAGGCGACCACGGCGCGCGGGCCGCGCGACTTCGAGTCGAAGTCGGTCGGGGCGCGGGCGCTGGTGATCTCCGCCGGCGTCATCATGAACTTCCTGTTCGCGTTCGTGGTCTTCACGCTCGCGGCGCTCGTCTGGGGCGTCCAGACGCCGCCGGAGGCGCTGCTCGGGCCGGTCGCGGCCAGCGACCTGCCGCCGGGCGCGCAGGCGCTGGCGAGGGTGCCGCCGGGCACGCGGATCGTCGCCGTCGGCCGTGATCCGGTCGAGGACTGGGCGGACGTCGCGCGGGCGCTGCGCACGCTCCCGCCCGGGCCGACGGCCGTGCGGTTTGCCGGAGCGCCGCCGGTGACGATCGAGCTGCCGGCGGCCGACAAGGAGCGCGACAAGCTGGCGAACGCCGTCTCGCCGGCTCAGCCGCCCGTGGTCGCCGACGTGCTCGAGGACTCGCCGGCGCGGGAGGTCGGGATCCGCGCGGGCGACCGCATCACGTCGGCCGGCGGCGAGCCCGTGCGGTTCTGGCAGGACTTCGTGCGGGTGGTGCAGGCGCACCCGGGCCAGCCGCTCCCGCTCGAAGTCCAGCGGGGGGACCGCAGCCTGGTGATCACCGCGACGCCCCGCGCCGAGCCGGACACGCTCGAGGACGGCTCGATCCGGACGGTCGGGCGTCTCGGCGTGATGGCGCCGCTGCCGCCAAAGGTCCGTCCGGGCCTCGGCGGTGCGATCGTCGAGGGCGGACGAGAGACCTGGGGGTACGTGACGCTCGTCGTCGACTTCCTGCGCGACCTGGTGCTCGGACGGCAGTCGCCGCGGAACCTCGGCGGGCCGATCCTCATCGGGCAGCTCAGCGGGCGCGTCGCGCGGGCGGGACTGGAGGCGTTCCTCCGCTTCATGGCGCTGTTCTCGGTGAACCTGGCGGTGCTGAACCTGCTCCCGATCCCGGTGTTGGACGGCGGGCACTTGATGTTCCTGGCGGTCGAAGCCGTGCGCGGGCGGGCGCTGACCCTGAACCAGCGGGCGCGGCTCACGCAGGTCGGCTTCGTGCTCGTCGTCGCCTTGATGGTCTGGGCGGTGGCGAACGACGTGCTGCGCCTGTTCGGGATCTGAGCGGGATCGGGCTAGAGGAGGGTGAGCTGCGCCGGCGCCGCGCGGCGCCGCAGCGCGGCCACGTCGACGGGCTCGAGGGGGCGCTCCTGCGGCGCCACCACGAGCCCGCCCGCGTATCCGAGCCGGTCGAGGGCCACGCCGACGACGTCGGCGGCGAGCGCCGCGTCGTTGCAATGCTCGCTCAGGTGGGCGAGGATGACGTGGAGCAGCCCGGGGTGGTGCAGCTCCCGGGCGAGTTCTCCCGAGGCCCGGTTCGAGAGGTGCCCGTGGCTGGAAGCGATCCGCTGCTTGACGGACCACGGGTAGGGGCCGTTCCAGAGCATCGCCTCGTCGTGGTTGGCCTCGAGGACGAGGACCTGGCACCCCGCGAGCGCCTGCCGGACGGCCGCCGTCGGACGCCCGAGGTCGGTCGCGATGCCGAGCTTGTCGCCGGTGACGACGTCGCGGACGGTGACGGCCACGGGGTCGGCGGCGTCGTGGACGGTCAGGAACGGCTGGACCTCGAGCGGCCCGATGCGCAGCGGCTCCGTGGAGGCGTACGCCCGGACGTCCTCCGAGCCGGTCAGCAGCCTCGCGCAGGCGGCGCGGGTGATCGCCGTCAGGTACAGCGGGACGCCGAAGCGCCGGGCCAGGACGCCCATCCCGCGGGTGTGGTCGCCGTGCTCGTGCGTGATGACGATCGCCGAGAGCGAGGCGGGCTCGACGCCCACGTCCCGCAGCCGCCGCTCCAGGTCCTTGCCGCTGAAGCCGGCATCGACCAGCACCGAGACGCCGTCGGCCTCGACGAGCGTCGCGTTCCCCGCGCTCCCGCTCCCCAGGACGGTGATCCTCATTCGCCTCGGCCGATCTGGTGGGCGCGGCGCAGCAGCGCGCGCTGGGAGTCGCTCAGCACTACGTCCCGGCGCGCCATCGCGACCTCGGCGGTCCCAAGGAACCGCTCGAGGTCGTAAACCGTCAGCTCCTCCCCGACGCCCCAACTGAACGGCGGAACGTGCTTCGGTGGGAGCGCTCCGCCGAACAGGTTCGATCCGGCGCCGACGACCGTGCCGGTGTTGATGAGGGTGCCGATCCCGGTCTTGACGTGGTCGCCGAGCAGGGCGCCCAACTTCAGCTCGCCGGTGTCCTCGTCGCCGTGGGGCGTCCAGAGGCGGACCGAGCCGTAGTTGTTCTTCAGGTCGCTGTTCGTGGTCATGGCGCCGAGGTTTACCCACGAGCCGACGTAGGAGTGCCCGAGGAAGCCGTCGTGCGCCTTGCTCGTGTACCCCAGGATGACGCTCCCGTCGACCTCGCCGTGGACCTTGCACATGGGTCCGACGCTGACGCGGGTGAGGCAGCCGCCCAGGACGACGGTGCGGCGGCCGATGTAGGCGGGGCCGGTGAGCCGGGTGAACGCCTGCACGACCACCCCCTCGTCGAGCCAGATCGGGCCGGCGCGCAGGTCGAGCACGACGCCCGGCTCGATCTCGGCGCCCGCGCCGATGACCAGCCGACCCTCGCCCAGGACGTGGACGCCGGCCGGGACCACGGCGGCCGCGGTCGGGAAGAGCGCCGCGATGTCGCGCTCGAGCTGCTGCGGCGTCCCGGTGATCAGCTCCCAAACGTTGGCGAGCAGACGGCCCGGCACCGGGTCGGCGGGTGGCGCGTCGGCGCAGTGGGCCGCGGGGTCGGCGATGAAGGCGGGCGGCGGTGGGCCTTCGCCGGTGCGGCGGAGCCAGCCGGCGACTTCGTCCTGGACCGAGATCATCCGGCCGGCGCGGTCCACTGCCGGCCGGGCGTCGAAGTCGAGGACCGCGCGGGAGGAGAGGTACAGGATCGGGCCGTCGTGCGCGATCTCGTCCAGCCGCCGGACCGGCGCCGCGCCGGGCTCGTCGAACCCGGCCAGGTGATCGGCGGTCACATGCGCCAGGCACGGCGCCCGGAGGCAGCGCTCCGCGCGCTCGCGCAACCGGAGCGCGCCGAAGAGGAGCTCGCCGACCGGCCGAGTGAGCGCGAACGGCATCCATTCCCTGGCGCGACGGTCGTCGAACAGGACGAGAGCGAGGTCAGGCATGGTCGGTTCCGGGCTCACGAAGGCGCGCGGGGAGCCGTTCCAGCAGGCTCTTCAAGTCGGCGGTCCGCTCGCGGGGCGCCACCAGGGTGATTCCGTGCGCCCGCACGACGACGAGGTCGCAGCCACCGAAGACGACAATGCTGCCGTCCTCCGCCCAGGCGATGCAGTCGTGCGAGTCGACGAGCCAGGCATCGCCGACGGCCACGTTGCCGGCCGGGTCGCGCTCGCGGTTGCGCGCGACCGCATCCCAGGCGCCGACATCGTCCCAGTCGAACGTGGCACGCACCACCCCGACGCGGTCGCTCCGCTCGAGGAGCCCAACGTCGATCGTGAGGTTGGGGGCGCGCTCGAAGAAATCGTCGATGCGCCCCGCGTCGAGCAGCGGCAGCAGCGGCGCGAGCTCGGGCGTATGACGCGCGAGTTCGTCGAGGAGCAGTGCGGCCGGCCAGACGAAGAGACCGCTGTTCCAGAGGTAGTCGCCGCTGGCGACGTAGGCCTCCGCCGTCGCTCGGTCGGGTTTCTCGACGAAGCGGCGGACGCGATGGGCGCCGACCGCCGCGTCGATCGGGGCCCCGACGCGGATGTAGCCGTACCCCGTTTCGGGCCGGTCCGGCGGCACCCCGATCGTGAACAGCAGCCCGTCCCGGCGCGACAGCTCGGCGGTCCGCGCGAGGAGCTCGCGAAACCGGTCCGCCGGGGCGATCACGTGGTCCGCGTGGAGCGAGATCATCACGGCGTCCGGGTCGCGCCTGAGCAGCTCGGCCGCGGCCCAGGCAAGGATCGGCGCGGTGCCACGGGCGCGCGGCTCGAGGAGGAGGTTGCCGGGCCGGAGCTCCGGGAGACTCCCGAGGATCGGTTCCGCGAGGCCCCGCCCGGTCAGGATCCGCAGGCGGTCGCGCGGAACCAGCGGGGCGATGCGCTCGACCGTTTGCGCGAGCAACGCACGCTCGCCCGCCAGCGGAAGGAGCTGTTTCGGCCGCTGCGGTGTAGATACCGGCCAGAAGCGGGAGCCGACGCCACCCGCCAGGATCACGGCCCAGAGATGCGCGTCAGCGGGTGAAGAGCTCGTCGATTCGCGCAAGAAGTTTCTTCGGGCTGAACGGCTTCGTCAGGAAGTCGGTGGCGCCAAGGGCGGCCGCCTGCTCCCGGTCGGCCTCCTGCCCCTTGCCGGTGAGCATGATGACCGGCGTACCGGCGCGGTGCGGGAGGCGGCGGAGTTCGGCCAGGACGTCGAGGCCGCTCATGTGCGGCATCATGATGTCCAGCAGAATGACATCGATCGGCGCCTCGCCGCGCAGGCGCGAGAGCGCCGAGTGGCCGTCCGAGACGAGCTCCACGTCGTAGGGGCCATCCTCCAGCTTGAGCTGGATGATGCGGCCGATGTAGGGCTCGTCGTCCACCACGAGGATGTGACGGCGCTCGGAGAAAAAGCGGCTGGGCATCGGCGTCTGCGGGTCGATGGACGGTGGCCGGGGATGCGGCCGTTGCCAGTTCCGTGCCGCCCCCGCCCCGCCCGTCGGCTGCCCTGCGCCGCGGAAGGGTACCAGCCGGCGGCACGGACTGTCAAGCAAGAGACGGCGTGGCGGCTTGACAGTGCCGCCGGCTGCCGGGTAATGTAAGTGACCCAACAACTTGGCCAATCCAGGAGCGATTCGCGGTCGTGCGTTCGATTCGACTCTTCCTCCTCGCCGCCGTGGTCGCTGCCGCGGCCGGCTGCGGTGATGCCCTCGGCCCGCTGACGTGGTACGACCTTCCCGACACGGTCACGCTCTACTCCGTGAGCCGCCCCCAGCTAACCGGCCTGCCGTCGGGATACGACTTCGCCAGCGGGCTGAGCGTCACGGTGGAGACGCCCGGGCAGGGCGGGAACTGGGACCTCGTCGTGGCGGACCAGACGGGCGGTGGCTTCGCGTTCCTGCCGTCGGGCGCCGTCCTCGGCGGCACCTCCGGCGCCGGCATCGCACCGCTCCCGGGGCAGGCGTTCGACGCGGTCAAGGTTGCGCCGTCCGATACGACGGCGTTCACGCGCGCGAGCGCCGTACCGGTCACGGTCGACGGCGTGTACGCGATCCGGACGCGGCGGGTGAGCTGCTCGCTCGGCTCCGGCGTCCACTACGCCAAGCTCCACGTGATCGCCACGGACTCGGCGCGCGGCACGGTGCAGTTCGAGGTCGTTCACAACCCGTTCTGCGACGACCGCAAGCTCGTCGCACCCCAGGACTAGGCCCCGATGCTCGACCTCAAGCGGATCCGGGAGGACCCGGACGTCGTGCGCAGCCGCCTCGCGGTTCGCGGCAAGTCGGAGGTGCTCGAGCTCGTCGACCGTCTCCTCGCGCTCGACGAGGAGCGGCGCGCCGCGATCGCCGAGGTGGACGGCCTGCGCGCCCAACGCAACGAGGCGTCGCAGCAGGTCGGGAAGCTGAAGCAGGCGGGGCGCGCGGACGAGGCGGAGGCGCTCATCCGCGAGATGCGGGAGTTGGGTGAGCGGATGGGGGCGACGGAGGCGCGCCGCAGCGCGGTGGAGGAGAGCGTTCGCGGGCTGCTCCTCCAGATCCCGAACCTGCCCGCTCCGGACGTTCCGCCGGGCGGCGAGGAGGACAACGTCGTCGTGCGGGAGTGGGGCGAGACGCCCCGGTACACGTTCGAGCCGCGGCCGCACTGGGAGCTCGGCGAGGAGCTCGGGATCCTCGATCTGGCGCGCGGCGCGAAGGTGGCCGGGAGTGGGTTTCCGCTCTTCGTCGGTCTCGGTGCGCGCATCGAGCGGGGGCTCATCAGCCTGATGATGGACCTCCACGCGCGGGAGCACGGCTACACGGAGCTGTGGCCGCCGTTCGTCGTCAATGAGCAGGCGGCGCTCGGAACCGGGCACCTGCCGAAGTTCGGGGACGACATGTATCGGGTCCCGGAGGACGGGCTGTACCTGGTGCCGACGGCCGAGGTGCCGGTGACGAACCTGCACGCCGGCGAGGTGCTGGACGGGGGGGCGCTGCCGATCGCGTACGTGGCGTACACGCCCTGCTTCCGCCGGGAGGCGGGCGCCCACGGCAAGGACACGCGGGGCCTCCTGCGGCTTCACCAGTTCGACAAGGTGGAGCTGGTCCGGTTCGAGCGCCCCGAGCGGGGCGAGGCGGCGCTCGAGGAGCTGACCGGTCACGCGGAGACGGTGCTGCAACGGCTAGGCTTGCGCTACCGGGTGGTGCTGCTGGCCGGCGGCGATCTCGGCTTCTCGAACGCCAAGACGTACGACCTCGAGGTGTGGGCACCGGGCGTCGGGAAGTGGCTCGAGGTGTCGAGCTGCTCGCTCTACACGGACTACCAGGCACGCCGCGCCAACATCCGCTACCGGCCGGCCCCGGGCGCGAAGCCGGAGTTCGTCTACACGCTGAACGGCTCTGGCCTGGCGTTGCCCCGCACGCTGATCGCGCTGCTCGAGACGTACCAGCAGGCGGACGGGAGCATCCGAATCCCGGAGCCGCTCGCCGGGTACCTCGGCACGGACCGGATCGGCCGGTGACGGGTGGCGTCCGCGTGGCCGCGGACGCGCCGCCACCATGACCCCACATCCCGGCGAGTCTCATGGCCAGGCGCCATTGGCCCGTGCTCCTGACCGTGCTCGCGCTGCTGGTCTTCGGCTCCTACCTTCTCTACACCGAAAAGCTGGTGCGGGAGATCCGGGCGGAGGCGGCGGTCCAGACGCGCATGTACGGGCTGGTGCAGCGAGGCCTGCTGTCGCTCGACGAATCGGGCGAGCTGGAGTCGCTGATGCAGCTCCAGCAGACGTTCCGCGAGCTGCGGCTGCCGATGATCGCCATCAACAGCCGCGGGGAGGTCTACGCGGCCGTCAACCTTCCGTTCGAGGCGGACCTCTCCACGCCGGCGGGGCAGCGGCGCGTGAAGGAGTACGCCGGGCAGCTCGCGCTGAAGAACCCGCCGGTCTTCGATCCGGGCGTGGGCTCCGTCTACTTCGGCTCGCCGCCGCTCGTCGCCTGGCTGCGCTGGGTCCCCTGGTTGCAGGCCGGCGGCGTGGTGCTGCTGCTGATCGTGACGACCGCGATCCTCCAGGCGACGGCGCGGGCGGACCGGGAGCGGATGTGGGCCGCGATGGCCCGCGAACTGGCGCATCAGATGGGCACGCCGCTCTCCTCGCTCGCCGGCTGGGTGGAGGTGCTGGCGCTGGCGCCAGAGGAGCGGCAGGCGTTCGGGAGCCCGGAGCGCCTGGCCGAGGCGATCGGCGCCGACGTGGAGCGACTGGAGCGCGTCTCGCGGCGCTTCGAGCTGATCGGCAAGCCGCCGATGCTCCAGCAGGTCGCGCCCGCGCAACTGATCCAGGAGCTGGACCGCTATCTCCGCCCGCGCCTGCCCCGGCTCGGGGCCGGGGTCGAGTTCCGGGTGCGCCTACGACCGGGGCTGCCGCCGCTGTGGGCGAGCCCGGTGCTTCTCGCCTGGGCGCTCGAGAATCTGGTGAAGAACGCGCTCGACGCCCTGGCCGGGCGCGGCGGCCGCATCGTCCTTTCGGCGGGGCGCGCCGAGGAGGGTTGGGTGCGCATCGTCGTCGCCGACGATGGCCCCGGTATCCCCGCGGACGTGCGTGACCGGATCTTCAAGCCGGGGGTAAGCACCAAGGCGACGGGGTGGGGCGTCGGCCTCTCGCTCACGAAGCGGATCGTCGAGGAGCTGCACCACGGCACGATCAGGGTCCGGCCGCGCCGGGCCGGCGGCACCATCTTCGAGATCCTGCTGCCGACGAGCGCGAACGTGCGTCGGCGCAGGAGCGGCTTGTCGGGACGTTGGACGAGGATCAGGGGGCGGTGGAGCTCAATCCGGAACAGAAAGCGGCGGTAGAGCACTTCGAGGGTCCGCTGCTGGTGCTCGCCGGCGCCGGCTCGGGGAAGACGCGTGTGCTGACGATGCGTCTGGCGAACCTGATCCGCGAGCAGGGCGTCGACCCGTCGGCGATCCTCGCGGTCACGTTCACCAACAAGGCGGCCGGCGAGATGCGCGAGCGCGTGCGGCGGCTGCTCGGCCACGAGCCCGCTGGGCTGTGGATCGGCACGTTCCACGCGATCGGTGCGCGGCTGCTCCGGCGCAACGCGCATCGCCTGGGCTGGTCGCCGAGCTTCAGCATCTTCGACGCCGAGCAGGCGGTGCGCGAGGTGAAGCGGGCGCTGGACCGCCTGAACCTCCCGGTCAAGCGCTGGCCGCCGAAGGCGGTGCACGCCGCGATCTCAGGCGCGAAGAACGGCCTGGTGTCTCCGGAGGAGTACGCGGCGCTCGCGAGCGACCCCTTCACGCGCGTCGTCGCCGACGTCTTCCCCGTGTACGAGGCGGCGCTGAAGGAGCAGAACGCCTTCGACTTCGACGACCTGCTCGTGAAGCCGGTCGTCCTGTTCGAGCAGCACGACGACGTGCTCGCCGCGTACCGGCGGCGCTTCCAGTTCCTCTTGGTCGACGAGTACCAGGACACGAACCGCGCGCAGTACCGCTTCCTGCGGTTGCTCGCCGAGGAGCACGGGAACCTGATGGTCGTCGGCGACGACGATCAGTCGATCTACGGCTGGCGGGGCGCCGACATCCGCAACATCCTCGACTTCGAGAAAGACTTCCCGGCCACGAAGGTCATCCGCCTGGAGCAGAACTACCGCTCGACCGCGCGGATTCTCGAGGCGGCGAACCAGGTGATCGCGGAGAACGTCCGGCGCAAGGGCAAGACGCTGCGCACGCAGGCGGGGCCCGGCGAGCCGCTCACCCGGGTCGAGGCGCTCGACGAGAACGACGAGGCGGCCTGGATCGTCGCCGAGATTGAGGCGCGGCTGGCCGCGAGCCCCGACTGCTCGCTCCGCGACTTCACGATCCTCTATCGCACGAACGCGCAGTCCCGGGCGCTGGAGGAGGCGCTGCGCCGGAGGGACATCCCGTACCAGATCGTCGGCGGCATCCGCTTCTACGAGCGGCGCGAGATCATGGACGTGCTGGCGTACCTGCGCCTGATCTCGAACCCGCGCGATGCCGGCGCGTTCGACCGGATCGTCAACTACCCGAAGCGGGGGATCGGCGACACGACGCGCGCGAGGCTGCTGACCTGGGCGGCGGAGCGGGGCATGACCGCGCTGGAGGCGGCCGGGCGCGCGCGCGAGGTCGATGCGATCACGCCGGGCGCGGCGTCCGCCCTGGTCGCCTTCGCGGGGCTGATCGAGCGCTACCGCGCGCTGGCGTTGCACGTCGGCGTCGGCGAGCTGCTGGAGCGGTTGCTGGAGGAGACCGGCTTTCTCGAGGCGCTCCGCGAGGAAGGCCCGGAGGGCGAGGAGCGGATCGAGAACGTGCGCGAGCTGGTGGCGGGCGCTCACGAGTTCGACGCGCTGCCGCCGGAGCCGGACGACGACGTGGAGGCGACGCGGCTGGACCTGTTCCTCCAGAAGGTGTCGCTGCTCACCGACATCGACCGGCAGGATCCCGAGGCGAAGCGGGTGACGCTGATGACGCTGCACAACGCCAAGGGGCTGGAGTTCCCGTTCGTCTTCATCGCGGGGCTGGAGGACGGGCTCTTCCCGTTGGCGCGGGCCTACGACGAGCCGGAGCTGCTCGAGGAGGAGCGGCGCCTGTTCTACGTTGGCCTCACGCGGGCCCGGCGCAAGGTATACCTCACGCACGCCCGCACGCGGCGGCGCGCCGGCGAGGTGCTGCCGTGCGTTCCATCGAGCTTTCTCGAGCCGATCGCTCCGGAGCTGGTGGAGCGGCGGCTGACGCCCGTGCTGGCCAACTCGCGGCGCCAGCTCGAGGCGCGCTGGCGGACGCCGTCGCCGCGCGGGTTGTCGGCGCGCGGGCCGGCGCCCGCCCCCCCCGCCGGTGGGGGGGGCGGGGGCGGGGTCGTATTCAGCGCGGCGCCGGGCCCCCCGCGCTTCATCAAGGGGGAGCGCGTCCGGCATCCGCACTTCGGGCGCGGAACCATCCGGGAGGTGTCCGGGTTCGGCGCCGAGATGAAGGCGGTGATCGACTTCGAGAGCGTCGGGCGGAAGAAGGTCGTCGTCCGGTACGCGAATCTCCAGAAGGAGCTTTGACCCATCGACCCGGACGCCGCACGATCCGCGGCGCCGGGGGGAGCCGATCGGGATGGCGGTCACGAGAGAAGAGGTGCTGCACGTCGCGAGGCTGGCGCGGCTGCGACTCCTGCCGGAGGAGGTCGAGCGCTTCACGGGCCAGTTGAACGACATCCTGGAGCACTTCGGGGAACTGGCGTCCGCCGATCTGGCGGGGATCGCGCCGGAGCCGGCCACGAGCTGGCCCGCGCCGGTGCGCCCGGACACGGCGCCGCCGGACCCGCTCGCGCTGCCGCCGTCGGCGCTGGCGCCCGCGTGGGAGGCGGGCTTCTTCACGGTGCCGCGCCTTGCGGCGCTCGATGCGGCCGAGCAGGTCGAGATGTTCGATGCGGCGCGGGAGGGCGCCGCGGACCCGGCGGGCCCGGCCGGCGGAGGCGCCTGATGCCGCAGCCGTCGCACCGCATGCCGTTGCGCCGGATCGCCGCGGAGGTCGGCGCCGGCCGGCGCTCCGCCGTCTCCGTCATCCGCGAGGCGTGCGCGGAGCTGATCCGCTCCGAGAACGGCCCCGGGGCGCTGAACGCGTTCATCACGTTCAACTTCGAGGGTGCGGAAGCGGCCGCCGCCGCGGTCGACGCGTCGATCGCCGCCGGCGCGGGCGCGCTCCCGCTGGCCGGCGTGCCGGTCGCGCTGAAGGACAACATCTGCACGCTGGACTTTCCGACGACGTGCGGCTCGCGGATCCTCGCGAACTACCGCTCGCCATTCGAGGCGACGGTGGTCCGCCGGCTGCGGGCCGCGGGCGCCGTCGTCGTCGGGAAGACGAACATGGACGAGTTCGCCATGGGCTCGTCGACGGAGAACTCGGCGTTCGGGCCCACGCGCAACCCACACGACCGGGAGCGGGTGCCGGGGGGCTCGTCCGGTGGCTCGGCGGCGGCGGTCGCGGCCGGGTTCGTCCCGGCCGCGCTCGGCTCGGACACGGGCGGGTCGGTGCGCCAGCCGGCGGCGCTGTGCGGCGTGGTCGGGATCAAACCGACGTACGGGCGCGTGAGCCGGTACGGTCTGGTGGCGTTCGCGTCGTCGCTCGATCAGATCGGCACGTTCGGCCGGTCCGTCGAGGATGCGGCGCTGTTGCTGGAGGTGATCGCCGGTCCCGATCCCTTCGACTCGACGAGCGCGCCGATCGAGGCGCCGCAGCTCGCGGAGTCGCTCGAGGGTGGCGTGCAGGGGCTCGTCGTCGGCGTGCCCCGGGAGTACTTCCCGCCGGAGCTCGATGAACGGGTGGCGCGCCTGTGCCGGGATGCGCTGGAGCGCCTGCGCGCCGCCGGGGCGGAGATCCGCGACGTCTCGCTGCCGCACACCCGCTACGCGATCCCGACGTACTACGTGATCGCGCCGGCGGAGGCGTCCAGCAACCTCGCCCGGTACGACGGGGTGCGCTACGGGGTACGCGCCCTCGGCGCCGAGTCGACGACCTCGGTCTACGAGGAGACGCGCCAGCTCGGCTTCGGGCCGGAAGTCAAGCGGCGCATCATGCTCGGCACCTATGCGCTTTCGGCCGGCTACTACGACGAGTACTACGGCACCGCGCTGCGCATGCGGGCGCGCATCGCCCGGGACTTCACGGAGGTCTTCGCCTCCGGCGTAGACGTGATCTTCACGCCGACGACGCCCTCCCCGGCGTTCCGCCTCGGCGAGAAGGTCGGGGACCCCTATCAGATGTACCTCTCCGACATCTTCACGGTCACTGCGAACCTCGCGGGGATCCCGGGACTGTCGCTACCGATCGGCCGCGTCGACGGGCTGCCGGTCGGCGGGCAGTTCCTGGCGGACCGCTGGGACGAGGCGACGATGATCCGCGCTGCCGCCGCCCTCGAGCGGGCCATGGGGGAGTGACATGGCGTACGAGCCGGTGATCGGGCTGGAGATCCACGTCCAGCTCAAGACCCGAACGAAGATGTTCTGCGGCGACGCCGTCGAGTTCGGCGCCGAGCCGAACACGCACGTCTGCCCGGTCTGCCTCGGGCTCCCGGGCGCGCTCCCCGTCATCAACGGCGAGGCCGTCGAGCTGGCCATCCGCGCGGCCCTCGGGCTCCGGTGCACGGTGCACGAGACCAGCGTGTTCGCGCGCAAGAACTACTTCTACCCCGACCTGCCGAAGGGCTACCAGATCACGCAATTCGACCGGCCGATCGCGACGGCTGGCTGGATCGAGGTCGAGGAGGGCGACGGCGCGCCGCCGCGCCGCGTGCGAATCCGGCGCATCCACCTCGAGGAGGATGCCGGCAAGTCCCTCCATGACCGGCTCGCCGGCCGGACGGCCATCGACCTGAACCGGGCGGGCGTGCCGCTGGTCGAGATCGTGACCGAGCCGGATCTCGCCTCGCCGGCGCAGGCGCGCGCGTTCCTCGGTCGGTTGAAGCAGACGCTGGAGTACCTCGAGGTCAGCGACGGCGACATGGAGAAGGGGAGCCTCCGCGTCGACGCCAACGTCTCGATCCGACCGGTCGGCAGCGACCGCCTCGGGACGAAGACAGAGGTGAAGAACATGAACTCCTTCGCCAACGTCGAGCGCGCGCTCACCTTCGAGATTCGTCGGCAGACGGAGCTGGTGGAAGCCGGAGGGACGGTCGTGCAGGAGACCCTCCTCTGGGATCAGGCCCGCGGCGAGGCCCGGCCGATGCGCTCGAAGGAGGAGAGCCACGATTACCGGTACTTCCCGGATCCGGACCTGCCGCCGCTCGTCGTCGACGGTCGCCAGATCGACGCCATCCGCGCGACGCTCCCGGAGCTGCCCGATGCGCGCCGCCGGCGCTTCATCGAGCAGTATGGGCTCCCGGCCTACGATGCCGAGGTCCTGACGGCGGAGCGGGCGGTCGCCGACTACTACGAGCGGGTCGCTGCGGCGGTCGGCGATCCGAAGGCCGCGAGCAACTGGGTGATGACCGATGTGCTGGGTTGGGTCAACCTCCGGCAAGCGACGCTGGCGGCGTTGCCCGTCACGCCGGAGCGGTTGGCCGACCTGATCCGGCTGGTCGCGGACGGTACGCTCTCCACCACGTTGGCGCGGCAGGTGTTCGCGCGGATGGCGGAGACCGGGCAAGAGGCGGCGGCGATCGTGGAGGCGGAGGGGCTCGCCCAGATCCGGGACACGGCGCAGCTCGAGGCGTGGGCCGCCGAAGTCGTCGCCGCCCACCCGGCGGAGGCGGAGCGCTACCGCCAGGGCGAAGCGAAGCTCCTGGGGTTCTTCATGGGGCAGCTCATGAAGCGGTCGCGGGGGAAGGCGGACCCGCGACAGGCGACGGCGCTGCTCAAGGCCCGGCTCGAGGGGTAGGGGGTCCGCTTCTTGCCCCGCCTAACGTGCGGGGCTTCCAGGCAGCGCGGGTCGGATGCTGATCACCGTCATCGAGTTCGCGTTCGTCACGCTCGGCGTGAAGCTGGTCCTGGCGGTGGCCGTCGTCTATGCGCTTTTCCCCGCGGATCGGCGCTGCCCGCGGTGCGACGCCGAGACGCTCCGGCTCGTGACGGGCCGCGGCTTCGTCCGGCTGGGTCGGCTGGTCCACGTCGCGCGCCGCTGGTGTCCCTCCTGCGGTGACAGCTACTTGGCGCGCTACCGCAAGGTCGACGTCGCGCCCGTCAGCCCCCGGCGGTCGGCACGGGCCGCTCGCCGCGGGGGGTGAGCCCCTCGGGCGGCACCCGCCCGGGCGGGCAGACGCCTTCCCGGCGGCTTCGTCCCGACCCGGTCGCGGACTCGGCCGCTACCCGGCGCCGCGGTTCGATTCGCCCACGAGCATCCCGCTCCTCGTCCCGCCGCCGTTTCCGGTCGCTCGGCCGGTCCAGTAGTGCACGGGCGCGGCCGGCAGCGGGAAGAAATCGTCGGCCATCTCGGTCAGGAGCCGGGGGTTCTGCCACGCACCCTCGCGCAGCGCCATGCGACGGATGCGCTTCGCGAGCTGGAGGTTGAACTCGCCGGTCGGGTCGAGCGACGCCGCAGCAGAGCGGTCGCGCCGATGCAGGTAATCGACCACGAAGTCGAACGCGCGGGAGATGTAGGCGTCGATCGCCTCGTCCGGGAGGTCCCAGCGCGAGTTCTGCACGAGCTGCTCGAAGACCGACCGCCAGCGGTCGTTGTCCTGGACGCGGATCATCCCGCGGAAGATCCGGCGGTTCGTCTCGAACGAGAAGATCGTCCCGCTGAGCACGGTGTCGAACAGCGTGTCGGCCTCGCTGTGGTCGTAGTCCATGACCACTTCCCGGGCCCGGGAGGTGTAGCGCTCCCCGAGCTGCGCGTCCAGGCGCGCCTCCCAATAGGAGTGGCCGAGCGCCTTGGTCGAGCTCGTGATCAGGAGCTGGCGCGGCACGAAGAAGTTGTGGGCGATCGTGTCGGCGGCGAGATGGCTCAGGTACCCGATGGCGACGGCGCGCTGCCGGTCGTTCGCGGCGGCGTCGAAGATCTCCTCGCCGACGTGCCAGTAGTGACAGTGCCGGCCCGCGGGCACGTACTTCTTCGCGAACGAGATATCGGCGGCGACCGAGCCGTAGAGGAAGCTGTTCGGGTACGCCTGCAGCAGGGCCCGGATCCACTCCGGCAGGAGGCTGAGCGAGCCGAGGAGGTGTTCGCCGAGGAAGATGTGCGTCGCCGGGCCGAACGCCCAGGCGGGCTCCGGCAGGAGCAGGAGCAGCACCAGCGCCGCGAGAACAGCGACCACGACCTTCAACGGATCAGCTCCCGTCAGCGGCCCACGCGGTGCGAGCGCTTCCGCATGGCGCGGCGCGCCTCCTTGACCTGGTGGTCCACGGCCTCGACCAGCTCGTCCCGCGCCGCGGCCACCAGATCCCGGAGCTCCTCGCGGAACCCGGCAAGCACCTCGCGGCCGGCGGCGACCAGCTCCGCCCGCGCGCCGCGCGCCTTGCGGCGGCGCTTGCTCGCGTCCCGCCAGGCGCGGCGCGCGCGGTTCCGGACCTTCGCGGAGTGCGGCCGCAGCGGCTTCAAGAGCCGGCTCGTCGACGTGGCCGGCTCCGGGCGCAGCAACAGCGCCGCGCCGACGCCCAGGATCGCCCCCACCGCGAACGCGGTCACGAAGTCCACCGTATCTCGTTGGCCCATGTCGGTCTCCCGGGCTCCTCGTGGTCAGCCCCGCCGCTGCCGGATGCCCCTGGGGGATCGGCGCTGGAGCGCCTCGGCCGTGGCATGCAGGCCGCGCGCCGTCGCGGCGGCGTCCAGAAGGACGTCCTCGGCCTCGTCCTGCACCACCTCGAGCACGGCCCCGAGCCGGCGCACCCGGTCCTCGGCGTCCGTGGCGAGCGCCCGCAACCGATGGTTCAGCTCGTCCACCGTATCCAGCACGTCCCGGACCGCACCACGCACCGCGCCGCTGACCTCCGTGGCATCGTCGGCGACCTTGCCCGCCGCGGCGAGGAGCGGCGCCGCCTTCGGCGCGAGCTGCTGAACCTGAGCCTCGATGGCGGCGATCAGACGTCGGATGGAACGGTAGAGCAGAAACATGGTCACGCCGATGCCGATCAGCACCAGCGTCCAGATCGTGATGCCGACGGCCATCACGATCTGCGCGGTCGCGATCCGCCCGACCGGCGCCTGCATGGGCGCGAGGGCCTGCACCACCGCGAGCGGCGAGCTCCACATCCCCGGCCTCCTCCGGATTGCGGTCAGGCGAACAGATCAACGCCGAGCGTACGCGCGCCGAGCTTCGGGACGAGACCGACGCGGCGGCGCCCGAAGCGGCCGGCCTCGAGGGCCGCATAGACCCGACCACGCGCGTCCTCGGGGAGCAGGCTGAGCGCCTCGGCCAGCGGCCGGCGCTCATCGAGGTACGCCCGCAGCGCCCCGTCCAGCATGCCGATTCCGCCGGCGGCGTCGGCGAGCGCCCGCACCGCCGCGGGAGCGCTCCAGGCGCCCGCCAGCGCCTGGATCTCCGTGGCGTAGAGGTCGCCGAGCGGGAGCAGCGGCTCCGGCGGCAGATCGAGGCCCGCGAGCAGCAGCGCGGTCTTGTTCGCCGGGTGGGCGAGCAGCGCGGGCTCGCCGCGGCCGGCCTCGAGCCGGGCCGCCAGGCGCCGCGCCTCGCCGGCGAGGACCTCGTCGTCGGGCTCCGACCGATCGCCGACGATCTCGCGCAGCGCACCCGCGACCGACTCGCCGCGGATGGCCACCACGGCGTCGGCGCGCAGCGCGGCGCGGCACCACTCGAGCGCCAGGCGAGCCTCGGCCGAGTCGTCGTCCAGCAGCACGATGCGCCGCGCGCCGGCATCCCGGACCGCTTGCCGCACGACGCCGGCCACGATCGCGCCGATCCGGTCCCGTCGGGTCACGTCTCCTCCAACGCGCGCCGCAACTCGCGCAGCGTCCACTCGCCATCCTCGTCGCGCAGATGCGCGTAGGGCCGGCGGCTGCGCGCGACCTCGAGCGTCGACAGCTCGGCCTCGAGGACCGCCTCCTCGGCCTGCGGCGCCCGCGCCAGGACCTCGCCGCCGGGGCCGACGATGAGCGAGCCGCCGGCGAACGTCACGGCGCCCTCCACGCCGACCCGGTTCGCCAGCGCCACGTAGATCCCGTAGAGCTGTGCCGTCGTCCGAGCGATCCGCTCCCAGACGGCCATCGACGCGAAGAGGTCGTCCGGCGCCGGCACCTCCCACACGCCCCGCCCCGGCGCCGCCGCCTGGACCAGCAGAAGCTGGATGCGGCGCGTGGCGAGGAGGTAGGCGAGCGCCGGATGCCAGAAATCCTCGCACACGAGGAGCCCGATCCGCCAGCCGTCGCCGGCGTCGTACGCGTCGATGCGGGCGCCGCGCCCGAAGTAGCGCATCTCGTCGAACATGCCGTAGGTCGGCAGATAGCGCTTGCGGTGCCGGAACAGGACGCGCCCGTCCCGCACATGGACCGCGGCGTTGTAGACGACGCCGTCGTCGCCGCGCTCGGGGACGCCGACGATCACGTCGGGTGCGCCCTCGAGGCCGGGCGCGAACGTCGCCGGCGCGCCGGGCCGCACCGGCGCGGCCAGCAGGGCGGCGTCGTCGCCGAGGTCGTACCCGCTGAGCGACAGCTCCGGCGTGAGCAGCAGGTCGGCCCCGACCTCGGCCGCGGTCGTCGCGATGCGGCGCGCGTTCCCGGCGAGGTCGCGGAGCGCGGGGGCGCACTGGAAGACCGCGAGGCGCATCAGCGTGCGCTCCGGGCGGCGCGGCCGGCCGCGCGGGGCGGGGGCCGCCCCCGCGCGGCGCGCTCCGCCGCCGCGCCGGGGGGCCCCGCGGGTGCGGCGGGGGTCGGACGCATGACGATCGGTAGACGGATCAGCGTGCCTAAAGGTACGGTCGCGGGCTCGGCGCGGGCCAGCCTCATGCGCCGAGGTTCGAGCCCTTCGGGTCGGGATCCTCGCCGAGTTCCGGCGCCAGGCCGACCACGCGGTCGACCGGCACGGAGAAGGCGATGCCCGTCGCCGGATTGGAGAGATCCCCGCAGACCTCCTGGAGCAGGGCGAACGCCGCGTCCACCTTGGAGGAATCCATCACGCTGAAGATCGTCTGGTTCTGTGGGCGGGACCGGGAGAGGAGCGTCTGAAGGCCGGCGAAGATCGGGATCTCGTGGGACAGCACCCGCCCCATCCCCTCGCTCTGGATTACCGTCGCGCCGGTAATGCCGAGCTCGAGGAAGCCGGCGAGCACGTCGTCCAGCTTCTCCTCCTGGTTGATGACGGCGACGAGAAGGTGCATGGAATCCCGGGGACGGTGGCGCGCGCTGCGGCGCCGGCGGGCGCGCGCCCGCGACGTTGGCCTGCTAGAACGATTTGGGCGAGCATCTTAGGCCCCGCCTCGCGCGAGTGTCAAGCGAGGCGGCGCCGATCGACGTGTTTGACGCCCTCGCCGCGGCGCGCCTACCTTCTGCACGATGGACTGGCCCGGGACCTGCCAGGCGGCGGAGTGGAGAGGAGAACCCGATGCCGAAATTCATCGTCGAAGGCGGGGTCCCGATGCGCGGGACGATCCGTCCGGCCGGCAACAAGAACGCCGCCCTGCCGATCCTGGCCGCGTGCCTGCTGACGGACGAGCCGCTGGAGCTGGAGAACGTCCCCGACATCAAGGATGTGCGGACCCTCCTCGAGCTGCTCGAGCTGCTCGGCGTGCGCGTCGAATGGCTCGGGCCGAACACGGTGCGGGTCCAGGCGACAAACGTCGAGATGTCCGAGATCGAGCCGGCGATGGCGGCGCGGATCCGCGCCTCGATCCTGCTGGCCGGCCCGATGCTCGCGCGCGTCGGGCGGATGGTGCTGCCGCCGCCGGGCGGGGATGTCATCGGCCGCCGTCGCGTCGACACGCATTTCCTCGCGCTGTCACGCCTGGGCGCCGTCGTCGAGAGCGCCGACGGCTATCACCTCGAGACGACCGGGTTGCGCGGCGCCGACATCTTCCTCGACGAGCCGAGCGTCACCGCCACCGAGAACGCGATCATGGCGGCCGTCCTGGCCAAGGGCCGCACCCGGCTGCGCAACGCCGCCGCCGAGCCGCACGTCCAGGACCTGTGCCATCTGCTCACCGGGATGGGCGCGAAGATCTCCGGGATCGGCACGGGCGTGCTCGAGATCGAGGGCGTCGACCGGCTGCATGGCACGCGGTTCCGGATCGGGAGCGACCATATCGAGGTCGGCTCCTTCATCGGACTCGCGGCCGTGACCCGCGGCGAGATCCTGATCCAGGATGCCGCCGTCGAGCACCTCGACTCGACGCTGCTGGCGTTCGAGCGCATGGGCGTACGCTGCGAGATCCGCGGCCAGGACCTGTTCGTGCCGGCCGACCAGGAGCTCCGCATTCGCATGGACCTCGGCGGGCACATTCCGAAGATCGACGACGGTCCCTGGCCGGCGTTCCCGGCGGATCTGACGTCCATCGCGCTCGTCGTCGCGACACAGTGCCGGGGCACGATCCTCATCTTCGAGAAGATGTTCGAGTCCCGGATGTTCTTCGCGGACAAGCTCATCGGCATGGGCGCGCGGGTCGTCCTGTGCGATCCGCACCGGGCCGTCGTCGTGGGGCCGTCGCGGCTGCACGCCGGCGTCGTCGAGAGCCCGGACATCCGCGCGGGGATGGCGCTGCTGATCGCGGCGCTCGGGGCCGAGGGCGCCAGCCACATCTACAACGTGGGCCAGATCGAGCGCGGCTACGAGCGGATCGACGACCGCCTGCGCGCGCTCGGCGCCCGCATCGAGCGATCCGATTCCAGGGAATGAGGGGGCGACGATGACGGAAGAGGCGAAGGGGCCGCGCGACGGAATCCGTGACGGGATCAAGGCCGGCATCGGGATCCTTGCGGCGCTGAAGGAAGCGCTCGAGGAGACGATCGCCGAGGCGATGGACCGCGGCGACATCGCCCCCGACCGGGCCAAGCAGGCGGTCCGCGACACGATGCGCCGGGCGCAGGAGGCGATGGGCGAGGCCCGGGACCGGCTGGACTTCATCACGCGGCGCGAGTTCGAGGCGTTGCGGGACGAGGTGGCCCGGCTGCGGCGCATCGTGGAGGGGCAGGGCGGCGGCCGCGCGCCCGAGGCGACGGCCACCGGACCGGTCGAGCCGCCGCCCGGCGCCGAGGCGGCCGGCTCGGCCGCGCCGTCGAGCGGCGCCGCGGTGCACACCCATGCGGACGGCACGACGCACGCGCACCCGGGCGGCGGCGAGCCGCACACGCACGGCGCCGCGCCCGGCACGCCCGCCGAGGCGCGTGGTGCCGGGGAGGCACGCGCGCCGGGCGGCGGCGAGCCGCCGTCGCGGACGATCCCCGTCGAGGGCGACGAGTAGCGTGGAACTCCGGGTGGCGCGAATCCGCGAGCAGCGCACGCCCGGAGCGCTGCCGCTCTACGTCCACCCCGATTGGGCGGAGCGCTTCCCGTGGCTGGTGCAGGGCACGACCGGCCGGGGCGAGCCGGACGGGAACTTCGACTTTCGCCTCTTCGGCGACAGCCCTTCCGGCGTCGTCATCGACCGCTGGAGGCACCTGCGCCTGGCAACGGGGTGCGTCGGCTCGGTGCACGCACGACAGGTCCACGGGGCCGAGCTGCTGGTGCACCGTCACCCGGTCTGCGGCCTGCTGGTCGCCGAGCGCTACGACGGGCACGTGACGCGCGAGCCCGGCGTGCTCCTCACCGTGTCCGTGGCCGACTGCGTCCCGATCTCGCTCGTCGACGCCGAGCGGCGCGCCATCGCCATGCTGCACGGCGGCTGGCGGGGCGTGGCCGCCGGGATCCTGGAGCGCGGCATCGCCGCTCTCCACGCGGTCGCCGGCTCCGCGCCGGCGGACCTGTGCGTGCACCTCGGCCCGGCGATCTGCGGCGCCTGCTACGAGGTCGGCCCGGAGGTCTTCGCGGCGCTCGGCCTTCCGCAGCCGGCCACGAACACCCCCATCGACTTGCGCGCCGCGCTCGCCCGGCGCGCCATCGCCGCCGGCGTCCCGCCCGGCGCCATCACGATCTCCGAGCATTGCACGCGCTGCGGGGATTCACCCTTCTACTCCCACCGCGGCGGGTGCGCCGAGCGGCAACTCGGTGTCCTCGCCATCCGCCCCGCGCGCCCGTGAGCGACGCCGTCGGCCTGTGCGCCGCATGCGCCCATGCGCGCGTGATCGAGAACCGGCGCGGCTCCCGCTTCTGGCTCTGCGAGCGGGCGCGCATCGACCCGTCCTTCGCGCGCTATCCACGCCTCCCCGTGCTCGCGTGCGCGGGGTTCGAGCGTGCGCCACGCCCGCCAACGCCGCCGGGCGCGGAGGACGAGCCGGCCTGACCCAAATCCACGCCCGCGGAGCGGCGGGACTTCCGAAGGCAGGCCCGGCCAGATCGTCGCAGGCGCTTGCGGCTAGGGGCTTTGCACGTTCCCACGCCGGCCGAAAGCAGGGTTGCCACGCGCGGAAAATCCTGTTATAATTCAGCGTGCTCGGCCCGACGGCGCGTCGAGCGGCGAAGTGGGGGAAGGACCCCCACTTTTTTATTGAGCCACCGGTATGGCCGCAGACTCGCTCGAACAGGAGCTGGAACGGCGCGTCGACGCGCTCGGCTTCGAGTTCGTCGAGCTGGAGCGGGCCGGATCGAAGGCCCGCCCCGTGCTGCGGGTCCGCATCGACCGCCCCGACTCCACGCCCGGCCACGGCGTCTCCGTGGACGATTGCATTCGCGTGAGCCGCGAGCTGGAGGCGTACCTCGACGCGCGGGAGGACCTCCCAGACCGCTACGTCCTAGAGGTGTCCTCGCCCGGGCTCGAGCGTCCGCTCGTCCGCCGGCGCGACTTCGAGCGCTTCGCCGGTCGCGAGGTCGCCGTGCGGGGCACGACGACGCTGGCGGGGCGCGGCCGCCGGCTGGAAGGCGTGCTGCTTGGCATCGGCGGCGAGGGGGCGGATGAGCGCGTGCGGATCCGCCTGGGCGACGGCGCGGAGCTGGAGATCCCCCGCTCCGAGATCGCACGGGCGCACTTGGTTTACCGCTGGGACCGGGCGTAGGGGCGCTGCCGCGCCTCGCCCCGGGACCGCTCTCTAGCAGGAAGGCCTATGACCAACGCGACGCAAGTGCTTGCGGCGTTCCGCGAGATGATCGCGAACAAGAATCTATCTCGCGCCGATCTCCACGACCTCATCAAGGACGGCATCATGGCCGCCCTGGCGCGCCGTTTCGGGCCGAACGTCGAGGCCGAGATCGAGATCGACGAGGATGCCGGCGACATCAAGATCACCGTCCTGAAGCAGGTCGTGCAGACGGTGGAGGACTCGTCGCGCGAGGTCTCGCTCGAGGAGGCGCGCTGGGACGATCCGGACTTCGAGATCGGCGACGTCCAGGAGACCCCCGTCGACTTCGCGGAGTTCGGGCGCAACGCGGTCATGGCCGCCAAGCAGCGCATCGTCCAGCGCGTGCGGGAAGGCGAGCGGAACCGCATCCGCGAAGAGTACGCGAACAAGGTCGGCGATCTGCTCTCCGGCGAGGTGCAGCAGGTCGAGCGCGGCAAGATCGTGGTCATGCTCAACAAGAACCGGGATGCCGACGCGATCATCCCGTGGAAGGAGCAGAACCCGCGCGAGCGATTCCGCCAGGGCGAGCCGATTCGGGCGGTGCTGAAGCGTGTCGAGGAGACGCCGAAGGGTCCGCGTCTGATCCTCTCGCGCGCCGCGCCCGAGTTCGTCGCCGCGCTCTTCAAGCTGGAGGTGCCCGAGATCTATCAGGGCATCGTCGAGATCAAGGGGATCGCCCGCGAGGTGGGCGGCCGCACGAAGGTCGCGGTGTCCTCGCGCGACGAGTCGATCGACCCGGTCGGCGCCTGCGTCGGGCTCAAGGGCTCGCGCGTGCAGGCCGTCGTGAGCGAGCTCGGCGGGGAGCGGATCGACATCGTGCCCTGGCACCCGGACCCGGAGATCTTCGCGCGGCGGGCGCTCGCTCCGGCCAAGGTCGCGAAGGTGATCAGCGATTCGCCGCGGCGCGTCATCACGGCGATCGTGGACGAGGACCAGCTCTCGCTGGCCATCGGCCGCAACGGCCAGAACGTCCGGCTCGCGAGCCAGCTCATCGGCTGGCAGATCGACCTCTACGGAAGCCGGGAGTGGCTGGAGCGTGGCGCCGACCTGGCGCTCTTCGGCGGCCCGGGTCCCGAGGAGGAGCAGTCGGACATCCCGCTGCGCGAGACCGAGCTGCGGCCGGCAACCCTGGCCGCTCTGGAGCTTGCGGGGTATACTACACTGCTCGACATCATTGATCTAGAGCGCGGGGATCTGCTGCGGATCCCCGGCATCGGCCCCGAGGAGGCGGACGAGGTTCTCCGCATCATCGACGAGCTGACGGTCGAGGAGGGCGAAGAGGCGCCTGCGGCCGGCCCGAGCGAGGCGGAGCTGGCCGAGGCACGCGACCTGGCCGCTGAGATCCTGGGTCTGCCGCTCGAGCGCCCGTCCGCGCCGAAGGGGGATGGCGGCGCCTGAGGCCGTCCTCCGCCTGCTCGGCCTCGCCGCGCGGGCCGGTCGAGTCCTCCCGGGCACGGAGCGTGTTCGGGAGGCCGTGCGCGGCGGCGAGGCGCGGTTTGTCCTCGTGGCCGGCGACGTCTCGGCCAACACGCGCGAGAAGTTGCTCCCGCTCCTGGCATCGCGGGGCACGCCGCACATGATCGGGTACGACCGTGACCGCCTTGGCGCGGCCGTTGGCCGGGCGCCGCTCAGCGCGGTGGCGGTGACGGACGCGTCGCTGGCGGCCCGCCTGCGAGAGCTGCTGACCGAATCGAAGGAAGCGTAAGACGGCCCGCTCCGGCCGGGGCGGCCGGGTTCGTCGTTCAAGAGGGTTGTGACTACGTATGCGCGTCTACGAAGTAGCCAAGGAATTCCAGCTCAGCACGGAGCAGCTCATCCAGCTGTTGCGGGGGATGGGCGTGCCGGTGCGGAGCGAGGCGTCGCCGGTCGACGACTCGGTCGTCGCGCGCATTCGTGCGCGGTTCGAGCGGGAGCGTCGGGCCGGGCACGCCGAGTCGGCCGAGGAGGCGCTCGAGGCGCTCATGGAGGACGCGCAGGTCGTGGGTCGTCGTCGACGCCGGCGGAAGGCGGAGGGGGTGGCGGAGGCCGCCGCGCCGGAGGCGGACTCGAGCGCCGACGTGGTGGCGGACGCCGCCGAGGCGATGGCGGCGGAGGCGGCCGAAGCGGCGGCGGAGCGCGGGGCCGCGCTCGTGACGGTCGGTGGCGAGGAGCCGAAGGACACGGTCGTGGTGGTCGAGAGCCCCGGGCCGGTCGTCCCGGTGGAGACGGTCGAAGCGCCCCCGGCCGCGGCGGAGGCCGCGATCGAGATCGCCGCCGCCGTCGAGGCGCCGGTCGCGCCGCCGGCGGAGGCCGAAGCGCCGGTCGCAGAGGCGGAGCCGGTGATGGAGGCGCCGGTCGCGCCGGCACACGAGGAGCCGGCGCCGGTCGCGCCGCCGCGGCCCGAGGCGCCGCGCCGGCAGCTCCGGCGCGCGGCCGAGGTGCTGGGC
>JADGGV010000222.1 GCA_019689775.1 Gemmatimonadota bacterium | reverse complement strand
TACTACGCGCGCCTCTACGGCCTCACCCGTGATGAGTTGCGCTACATCCTCGACCCCGCGGACGTGATGGGGCCCGACTACCCGAGCGAGACGTTCCGGGTGCTGAAGGAGAAGGAGGAGCGGGAGTTCGGGGAGTACCGGACCCGGCGGCTGGTGCTGGAGGCGTGGGATCGGTTGTTCGGCGCGGACGCCGGCGCGGCGCACGTCGCGCGGAGGTCCTTCGAGCCCGCGGGTCGCTGATCGCTCCCCGGCTGGTGCGACTTCGATGCCTGGCCTGGTCGGGCGTCGTGATGGGTCGTTTGCAAAAGTGTACACGATGTATATACTTTTGCGAGGAATCCATCACACCTCGGAGCATCGGCCGCCATGGAACGATCCGTCCCGGCTCACATCGACGAACTCCAGCAAGACGGGATCTACACGGTGACCCGCCTCGAGCTCGAGGAGCGCACGGGAGCACCGCGGCGGGCCGTGAGGGCAGCCGTCGGGCGCTTGAAGCGGAGCGGTCGGCTGGTCGAACCCCGGCGAGGGTTCCTGGTGATCGTGCCGCTCGAGTATCGGAGCGTCGGGTCACTCCCCGCCTCGTGGTTCATCGACGACCTCATGCGGTTCCTGGGTCAGCCCTACTACGTGGGCCTCCTCACGGCGGCCGCGATCCATGGCGCTGCCCACCACCGTCCCCAGGAGTTCCAGGTCGTCACGGACCGCCCCACGCGGCCGATCACCGTGGGCAGGGTCCGGATTCGGTTCGTCCAGAAAAGCGCGAATCACGAGGCGTCGGTCCAGGAGGTCAAGACGGAGACGGGCACCATGCGCGTGTCCACACCGGAGGAGACGGCGTTCGACCTTGTGCGCTACGCGCCGGTGGCCGGCCATCTCGACAACGTGGCGACGGTGCTCGCCGATCTGGCTCCGCAACTGGATCCCGAGCGCGTGGTCGAGGTCGCCGGCCACTTCGAAGAGTCCGTCGCTCAGAAGCTGGGTTATCTGCTCGATCTGGTTGGTGCAACGGACCGGACGGCAAAACTCCACGCCTGGCTCACTGCGCGGAATCCGTCACGCGCTCCTCTGGTCTACGGGCCGCGCCCCTTCGCAGCCCCCGTGGACCCCCGGTGGAACGTCGTCGTGAACCGCACGATCGAGGTGGAACGATGATCCCGCGGGCGGCGATCGTCGCGTGGCGTAGAGTCGCACCGTGGGCGTCGGATGCTCAGGTCGAGCAGGACCTGGTGCTCTCCCGCGTTCTCGTGGAGCTCTTTTCCGACGAGTTCCTCCGGGAGCATCTGGCGTTTCGGGGGGGCACCGCGCTCCACAAGCTCTTCTTCCACCCGGCGACCCGGTACAGTGAGGATATCGACCTGGTGCAGACGAGAGCCGGCCCGATCGGCCCGATCCTCGATCGCATCCGCGAACGCTTGGCCTGGTTCCAGGACGGTCCTCGGCGCGAGCGCGGCCCCGACGTGATGCACGTCGTGTACACCTTCGATTCGGAGATCGAGCCCGTCGAACGGCTGCATCTCAAGATCGAGATCAACACCCGTGAGCACGAGAGCGTCCTCCCACGCATCGACGTCCCTTTCGAGGTGACCAACCGCTGGTTCAGCGGGAGAGCTTCGATCCGCACGTTTGCCCTGGAGGAACTGTTGGGCACGAAGCTGCGCGCCCTTTACCAGCGCAAGAAGGGGCGTGACCTCTACGACTTCGCCTCAGCGTTCGAGCGCGCCTCGGTGGACGATGAGCAAGTCGTTCGGAGCTTCCAGGCGTACATGCAAATGGTGGGTGGGACCGTGACGCGAGCACAGTTCGAGGCGAATCTAGCGGCCAAGATGGACGATGCCGCCTTTCGGGAGGATGTCGTTCCCCTTCTCCGTGAGGGCGTCACCTATGACGCGGACGCCACGTACCGGCTCGTCGCCGAGCGTCTGATCTCCAGACTGGAGGGCGAGCCCTGGAAGGGACTCGTGCCCGCTGGCCCCGGGGATGCTGCCTCGTCGACCGCCGAGTCGAAGGATTGAGATGCTCCCACCCCTGATCCGCAAGGCCGCCGAAGACGCCGGCTTCGACCTCACGCTCGGCGCGGATGCCGAATGGACCCGTATCGGCGTGAGCGGGCTCGAGGGCCGGGTGTGGGTCGTGCCGGTGCGGGCGGGCGCGATCCTGGCGCTCGGGCCGAACGCCGCCGACGTCGAGTTCGAGACCGTGACCTGGACCGATGTGCCGCTCCCGCCCGGCGCCGCGCGCGCCGTGCGCTGCCGCACGCCCGCCGAGCTGTGCGATGCGCTTCGCCGCGTCCGCGTCCTCCTCTCCCAAGCGCCGCCGCTCCCCGAAAAGCGCCTCGAGGCGCGGCTGAAGGCGGTGAGCGCCACCGAGGCGGACGCCGTCGTCCGGCAGCGTGTCGGCCAGGACCTCTTCCGCGAGATGCTCCTGGAGTACTGGGACGGCCGCTGCGCCGTCACGGGCCTCGCCGTCCCGGAGCTCCTCCGCGCCAGCCACGCCAAGCCGTGGAAGGACGCGACGGACGCCGAGCGCCTCGACGTCTACAACGGCCTCCTCCTCGCCGTGCACCTGGACGCGCTCTTCGACCGGGGGTTGCTCACCTTCGCCGACGACGGGACGGCGCTACCCAGTCCACTGCTGTCCGCCGACGTGCTCGGGATGCTCGGCTTCCCCGACGGGGTGCCGCCGCTGCGCAGGGTGGCCGATGGGCACCGCCCCTACCTGGCCTATCACCGCGAGCACGTCTGGCGGCGGGATTGAGCGAACGGCGGCCACGATGCAAACGGAACGGATGACCTTTTTTTCTCCGAGCCTCGGAGTACACCAAAAATCGTGATCGCGACTCGCCAGCCTGCCGGCATGTGCGCCATGCCGCGCTCCAGCGATTTGCGCGGCGCCGGCGGGCGGGGACGACGGGCGTCGTCATGCCCGTCGCCGTCGCCGTTCGCCGCTCTCGGATGTGGGGCCTGGGCCTGACGAAGGACCGTGGGCTCGCCGCGTTCGCGACCGAACTGAAGATCGCGCGATTTGGTGCCGAATCTACTCGGAGCCGTCGCCCTGGCGGCTGACCGTTCGCCCTTCTCCCCGAAGGGACGGCGGTCCCGGCGCAGGTCGACGAGGCGGCGCGGCGGGTTCTGATCCCACCGTCGCCGGACGACGGTCAAAGCCGGAGGGCTGCAAGATCGGGTCGGCGGCCGGAAACGGGCCGCACGACCAGCGGATCATTCAAGATTTCCCGGCGCCATCCCGGCGCCGGGCGCTCACCCCCAAAAAACCCGATAGGTGTGATGAGGCACCATCTGAGGTTGGCGTGGATGTTGGCGTGCGCCTGGGGTCGTTCCGGCGATGACGGACCGTCGACGACCGAGCCGAAGCGCGAGGCTCCGGCCACGGTCGCGGCGGTCTCTCCGGCGCAGGTGACGGGGACCGTTGGCCAGGCGCTGGGCACGGCCGTGACGGTGAAGGTGCGTTCGACCACGAACCAGCCGGTCCCCGGCGTCGCGGTGAGCTTCGCGGTGCAGTCCGGCGGCGGGACCGCCTCGCCGGCGTCCGCCACGACGGACGCCGCCGGGCAGGCGAGCACGCAGTGGACGCTGGGGACGCGGGCGGGGACGCAGACGCTGACGGCCGCCGTCACCGGCGCGGGGAGCGTGACGTTCACGGCGGTGGCCGCGCCCGGCCCGGCGAGCTCCGTGACGGCCGTCGCCGGCGACGGCCAATCCGCGGCGAGCGGCAACCCCGTGCCGGTGGCGCCGGCGGTGAAGGTGGCGGACGCGTACGGCAACCCGGTGCCCGGCGTCGCCGTCACGTTCACCGTGACCGCCGGCGGCGGCAGCGTGGAGGGCGGAGATGCGCGGACGGACAGCAGCGGCGTCGCCCGGGTGGGTCGCTGGCTGCTGGGCCCGGCGCCGGGCATGAACACGCTACGCGCGTCGATCACGGGCGGCGCGGCGGTGACGTTCACGGCGCAGGCGTTCGACCCGATCGTCGAGTCGGTGCGCCAGCGTCTCGCGGGCGTGCGCCTGATCAACTACTACCCGATGCGGAACGGCTGGTATCTCATGTGGCAGAACTGGGATCCGGCCACGATCAATGCGGACTTCGCGCGCATCCGCGCGCTCGGCTTCAACGCCGTGCGGATCATCCCGGGCGCGCAGGTCTTCACCGTGCCGAACCCGCCGCAGGCGATGCTGGAGCGCCTCGCGGACGTGGTGCGGATGGCGGATGAGAACGGGCTCAAGGTCCAGCTCACGCTGTTCGACCTCTGGGGCGCGTACACGGAGCCGGGCGCGCTCGACGCCTGCCGCGCGTGGGTGGAGCCGGTGGTCCGCCCGTACCGCAACGACCCGCGCATCTCCCACATCGATCTCCAGAACGAGGTGGTCCTCACGCGCCCGGAGCTGCTCGCCTGGCTCAAGGCGATCTTCCCGGTGGTGAAGGACGCCGCCGGCGACATCCCGGTGAGCGCCTCGATCAACGAGATCAACAGCGTTCCGCTCGCCACGTACATGCAGATCCTGAAGGACAACGTGCCCGTAGACTTCTACGACGTGCACTACTACAACCTGCCGGAGCGCGCGTACGGCACGCTCCAGCGGCTCGTCGAGATCGCCGACGGCAAGCCGCTGTTCATCGGCGAGTACGGCTACTCGACCTACGTGAACAACACCTTCATCCACGGCGTGCCGTTCACGGTCGCCGCGCAGGAGGCGATGCACGTGCGGATGGTGCGCAGCATCAACGCGGCCGCGCGCGAGCTCCAGCTCCCGACGCCGTCGCCCTGGGCGCTCTACGACTTCCTGCCGGAGGCGATTCCCGGGGACTTCCACGCCAATCCGATGGAGCTGGGCTTCGGGCTCGTGCGCACCGACGGCAGCGAGAAACCCGCCGCGGCCGAGGTCCGCGCGCTGAATGCCGGCGGCGCGATCCCGCTGGACATCAACGGCGACTTCGAGGACGGCGTGGGCACGGAGCCGCCGTTCTGGAGCATCTGGGAGAACGCGGAGCTGGGCTGGACGGGCACCTTCAGCCGGGACACGACCGTCGCGCACGGCGGCCGCGCGTCGGCCCGCATCGACAACGCGACGGGGAGCAGCAGCGGGACGCCGGCGTTCTTCGCCTCGCCGATCCAGGTGCTGAAGCCGGGGCAGAGCTACACGGCGTCGGTCTACGCGCGCGGCGCCAACATCCAGGGGAACGTCTACCTCACGCTCTCCTGGTACGACGTCGACGGCAACTTCCTGGGCGCGCAGAGCTCGGCCTCGCTGCCGACGGGCAACTCCGACTGGACGGAGCTTCGGGTGACCGCCACGATGCCGGGCAACGCCCGCTCCCTCCAGATCCACCTCCAGTCGCGGAACAACCCGGCCGGCACGGCCTGGTTCGACGACCTGACCTTCCACTAGGGGTGGGGCCGCGCCACGCTGCGGCGCTCGTCCTCGACGGGGTGGCCGGCGGATTCTTCCGCCGCCCACCCCGTCGGCGCTTCACCGCCCGTGGCGTGACGGCGGGGGCGCCGGCGTCGCCGGGCGAGATGAGGGAAGCCTCCCGCGGTCGTCCGCCCGCCGGGCCAGCGCCAGCGCGCCCGCGGCGCAGGCGGCGCCGGCGGAACGCTCGGCCACGCTCGACCAGCCCCAGAATTCCCGAGAACAGTGCGCCGGCGAGGGATCCAAGGACGCCGGAGCGGATGGGGAAGGGGAGATCGGCGGCGTCGGTGCCGACGGTGTGCACGAGGACCAGCCCCGCGCCGGCCCAGGCGAGGCCCCAGGCGACGCCCATCCCGAGGGCGCCGCGAATCCGTCGCAGCCACGTCGTCACGTGCTCCCCCTCGGGTGTGTCGTTGCCCCCGGCGCCGCGTTCCGCCGCAATGCACGTTGTATCGTAGAGTCGACGGCCACGGGCGCGGGGGCGAGGCCGGGACGCCCGGCGGCGGAGGCGCGGCTCGATCTCGAGGCCGTCGTACTCCATCCAGACCCGGTCGATCGCGCGGTCGCCGACGCGGTGTCCCGTCGCCCACGCGGTGGCGAGCGCGCCGACGGCAGCGAGCTTCCCCTCTGTCACGAATGGCCCCCCTGTTCCGTCAACCGTTCGGAGCGCCGCGCCTCGCGCGGGACCCTCGGCGCGGCGGCGCGCGTTTCTACAGGGCGTCTCATGACCGGGCCGGCGGGGTGCCTCGCCGGTTCGTCGAGGGCATAGAGGAGGGGAACGAAATGCACGTGAACGCATGTCGCGGGGCGAGATCTCTCGCGCCCCGCCTGCTCGAGCGGCACCGCGACGACGCGGCGTGGGCGACGTCGCCCCGACGCATCCCGACCAGGATCGAGTGCGCGGGCGACGATGCCATGGGCCGGTTCCTGACCGTCGCCCGGGACCTCCACGCGCGACTCTCGACGGCGCTCGGCGACGCCGGGCTCGAGTACGCCGATTATCGCATCCTTGCCCGCCTGGGTGCCGCCGGAGCACCCGTCGACGTGACCGCCCTGGCGGATGCGGGCGACGGTTCCACCGCGGGCGCCGAGCATCGCGTCGAGCGCCTCGCGGCCCGGGGGTTGATCGTGCTGGAGCGCCCGGACCCGGCGCGGTCCCTGGCGAGCGCCTCGTTGACGGCTGCCGGAATCGCCGCCGCCGCGGCCGGCGCGGCGGCCGTCGAGCATGTCGCCGCGCACTTCGACGACGCGCTCGCCCCGCCCGAGAGGGAACGGCTCGGGGAGCTGATCGCCCGGGTCCGTTCGCTCGGTGCGGCCCCGCCGCCCGCGGCGGAGCGATGAGCGCACGGCGGCGGGCGAGGCGCCGGGTGGCGGGGGGGGGCCGCGGCCGGGCGCCGCCCCCCCCGCGGGCGGGGCCCCGCCG
>JADGGV010000221.1 GCA_019689775.1 Gemmatimonadota bacterium | reverse complement strand
CGCGGCCGTCGACCGCGCCGGCGGGGGACGGGCGGTGGGCGGAGCGCGTGCTGGCCTGCCACGCTGCCGCGGTGCGCCGGGTGCGGCGCGACTTCGAGCGGCTCCGCCCGCGCCGCATGCTGCTGCGGGCGCAACCGGACGGCGCCGAGGTCGACATCGACGCGTACGTGGCGGCGTACGCCGACGCGCGCGCCGGCGGCGCGCTCGAGCACCGTCTCTACCGGGACGCTCGCCCGCTCCGCCGCGACGCCGCCACGCTGCTCCTCGTGGACGCGAGCGCCTCGACGGACGGCTGGCTCTCGGGCGACCGGCGCATCATCGACGTCGAGAAGGAGGCGCTCCTGGTCGCGGTCGAGGCGCTGGCGGCGGCGGGCGATCCGCACGCGGTGCTGGCGTTCTCGGGGGAGGGTCCGGCGCGCGTGGAGCTGCGGACGCTCAAGCGCTTCGACGAGCCGGCGGGCGCCGTCGTGCGGGGGCGGGTGGCGGCGCTCGAGCCGGACGGCTACACCCGCGCCGGCGCGGCCCTCCGCCACGCCACGGCGCTCCTCGGGCGGCAGCCCGCCCGCCACCGCCTCCTCCTCCTCGTGTCCGACGGCCGGCCGAACGACGTCGACGCGTACGCCGGCCGCTACGGCGTCGAGGACACCCGCCAGGCCGTGGTCGAGGCCCGCCTCGAGGGGATCCACGTCTTCTGCCTCACCGTGGACCGCGAGGCGCCGCGCTACGCGGCGCACGTGTTCGGCCCGGGCGGCTACACCGTGCTCCAGCGCCCGGAGCGCCTCGCCGGCGCGCTCGTCGACACGCTGCGGAGCCTGCTGCGCCGCTGAGCGCGGCGACGCCGGGCCCTCAGGCGCCGGGCCCGGCCAGCGCCGGCGCCTCCGCCGCGGCGGGCGCGGCGGCCGGTGCGCGGTCGTGGAAGAGCGCGCCGAAGAGGAGCATGACGGCGGCGGCGAAGATCGTGGGGGTCCACCAGAACGCTTGCCACGCGCCCAGCGCCTGCGGCGCGCCCGCGCCGACCACGCGGTTGAAGACCCACCCGGCGACCTGCGCGCCGACCAGCATCCCGACGCCGTACGTCACCAGCACGAGGAAGCCCTGCGCCTGGCCGCGGATCGCCGGCGTCGCCTTCTTGTCGACGTAGATCTGGCCGGAGACGAAGAAGAAGTCGTAGCAGAGCCCGTGGAGCGCGATGCCGAGGAGGATCATCCACTCGACGCGGCCGGGCGCGGCGAGCGCGAAGAGCGCGTAGCGCGCGACCCAGGAGAGCATGCCGAGCAGGAGCATGCGCTTGACGCCGAGCCGCACGAACAGCAGCGGCATCGCGAACATGAAGAGCATCTCCGACATCTGGCCGAACGACATCTTGAACGCGGGGCTCGCGATCCCGGCGGCGTTCACGTAGACCGGCGCGTAGGCGTAGTACGCGGAGAGCGGGATGCAGATCAGGAGCGAGCTGGCGACGAAGACCCAGAACGGCCGGCTGCTGAGCTGCGCCAGCGCGTCGAGGCCGAGCACCTGCCGCGCCGTCGTCGTCCGGCCGGCGAGCGGCGGCGGCGTGTGCGGGAGCGTGAAGCTGTAGAGGCCGAGGACGATCGAGGCGGCGCCGCCGATGTAGAGCGGGATCGGCGTCTCGTCCGCGTGGAGCAGCCCGCTGACGAGCACGCCGGCGACGATCCAGCCGATCGTGCCGAAGACGCGGATCAGGGGGAACTGCCGCTCCTGGTCGGTGATGTTGTGGAACGCCAGGGAGTTGGCGAGCCCCATCGTCGCCGCGAAGCACAGCGAGTGCAGGAGCAGCATCGCGACGAAGAGGACGGGCGAGGCGTGGAAGAGCGGCGCGGCGCCGAGCGCGAGTCCGCCCAGCAGGTGCATGACGCCGAGCACCTTCTCCGTGGCGAAGAAGCGGTCGGCGACCATGCCGAGGAAGAACGGCGAGACGATGGCCGCGACCGGGTTGACCGTGTACGCCCAGTAGATGGCGTCGGTCATGCCGATGCGGGTCATGTAGTTGCCGACGGTGACGTACCACGAGCCCCAGATGAAGAACTCGAGGAACATCATCGCGCTGAGGCGGGGGGCGAGGCCGCGGTGGTGGGGCATGTCGAGTCTCCGTGTTCAGGACCCTCTTCTCACCTCTTGCTCTTGCCCGTATCCCTCGCCGTCGCTGCTCGATCCTCGGCGATTCGGGCTCCGGCCGGCAGAGGACCGAGCCGGGGGCGTCGAAGGACCAGGGGCAAGAGCAAGAGGGAGAGCAAGAGCAAGAGCGGGGTGGCCGGGTCGCCTACAGCCGCCGGATGCGCACGTTCCTGTACCACACCGCCGCGCCGTGGTCCTGGAGCGCGATGTGGCCGTCGGTGACCGTGCCGAAGGCGGGCATCGTGCGGAACTTGCTCGCCTGGACGTGGGCCTTCCAGTCGTCGCTGCCCAGCTCGTAGGCGACGATGCGCTTGCCGTTCAGCCAGTGCTCGACGCGGCCGTCGCGGACGACGATGCGGACGTGGTTCCACTGGCCGGCGGGGCGGACGGTCTCCTCGGACGGGGCGTAGAGGTCGTAGAGCGCGCCGGCGCGGTGCGAGGCGGGGTGATTGTCCTCGGCGCGCTCGTTGTCGAGGACCTGCATCTCCGGGCCGGTGCGCCAGGTGTACGGCTCGTTTTCGCCGACGCGGTAGATGATGCCGCTGTTGCCGCCGGGCGCGATCTTCCACTCCAGCTCGAGCTCGAAGTCGCGGTACGTGTCGCGCGTGATGAGGTCCGCGCGCTCGCCGTCCGTGCCCGGCTCGAGCGCGATCGCGCCGTCCTCGATCCTCCAGGCGGCGGGGACGTGGTCCATGCGGAAGCCGCGCCAGCGCGAGAGGTCGTGGCCGTCGAAGAGGACCTCCCAGGCGCCGGCGGGCTCGGCGCCCGGCGTCCCGGCGGAAGGCGACGACGCCGCGGCGGCCTTCGTCGCCGCCGACGGTCCGCCGCGTACGCAGGCGGCGGCGACGAGCGCGGCGAGGAGCGCGGGGTTCGCGCGGCGGATCGGGCGGATCATTGCGGTCTCCGGGTGCCTGGACGGGTCAGGGGCAGTTGCCGCTACCGGCCGTGCGGTGGAGCGGGGTGGCGCGGCTGGGCTTCGGGCCCCTGACCCCTGACCCGACGAAACGCCGGGCGCGGGAACGGGGGGCTCGCGGGCATCTTCCCGTCACCGGGCGGGCGTCCAAGCGCCCCTCGCCACCGCGGGCACGAACTCGTCGATCCCCTCGGGCGGGAACTCGAGCGTGCGGCCCTCCTCGGCGCTGCGGTAGGCGGCCATGAGGAGGGTGACGACGTCGAGGCCGTCCTCGAACGTGAGGCGGGGCGGCTCGAGGCCGAGGAACGCGCGCACGAAGTGGCGATCCTCGGCCTGGTAGCCGTAGGTCACGGCCTCGTCGGCGACGACGGGCATGAGCCCGCTCTCCGCGTTCTGCTTCTCCACCAGGTCCTCGCCCTCGGCGGCCTGGATGCGGCGGCTGAAGAAGAGGTCGAGGCCGGTGGCGAGCGAGTTCCAGGACATCGAGTACTCGGGGCCGAGCAGCTCGGCGGAGAGGCGGAGGCCGGCGCCGACGTAGCTCCACGACGTCGTCGCCTCGCCGAGGACGCGCTGGCCGTCGGCCGTCTCGAACTCGACGAAGAGCGAGGCGAAGTCCTCGGCGGGGGCGGTGGCGTAGTCGACGTCCGGGCCCATGCGCCGGGCGAGGTCCTCGCGGTAGGCGGGGCGCGTCCACTTCAGCGAGGCGATGTGCCCGGTCACGCGCACGGGCCGGGTGGCGGCGTAGGGCTCGCCGGGCGGGGTGAGCAGGTGCCGGACGACGAGCGCGGAGTGGCACATCATGTCGTTGAGGACGCCGCCGCCCTGGAGGCGGCCCTGCCAGAACCAGGGCATGTGCGGGCCGCTGTGCTCCTCGGCGGCGCGGGCGAGGTAGGGGCGGCCGGCGGCGGCGGCGCCGCGCGCCCAGAGGAGGCGGCGGCCGTACTCGATTTGCGGCGCGAAGACCTGGTTCTCGAGGTAGCCGGTGGGGAGCCCGACGCGGCGCACGCACTGGAGGATGCGGCGCGCCTCGGCCACGTTGCGCGCGAGCGGCTTCTCGCAGGCGAGGCCGCGGAGCCGGCCGCGCCCGCTCTCGATCGCGGCGACGATCTCCTCGACGTTCTCGACGCGCGTGTGGTTCGGGCCGGCGAGCCAGATCGCGTCGATGTCGGGGTCGGCGACCATGTCGGTGATCGAGGCGTAGGGGCGCGCGGCGCCGACGTCGAGCGCGCGCGCCAGCTCGCAGGCGGAGGCGGCGTTCGCCGCGTTCGGGCTCCAGACGCCGAGGATGTCGGCGTCGCGCACGCCGACCCAGCCGCGCATGTGGAAGCGGGCGTTGAAGCCGCTGCCGACGAAGCCGACGCCGAGACGTTGCCGGGTCATTGCGCCGATCGCTCCTTGTAGCTGACGCCGAGGTGCGCGCAGGCCTCCGGCGGGCAGCCGTCCCAGTGCAGGACGACGGTGTTGCCGCGGTACTGGAGGTCCTCGATCCCCATGCGGCTGGAGTAGAAGCCGGAGGCGGTGAGATCGCGGAAGAGGGTGAAGAAGGCGACGCCCTGGCTGAGTTCGGGCTTCGCCTTCGCGGGCCAGGCGATGTCGTCCAGGATCGCGGTGCGCTGGCGCTCGGTCAGCTCGACGAAGGGCGCGCCGAAGCGCTTGCGGCTCTCCGTGTCGAGCCAGGCGAGCCCGCCGCGCACGCGCGTCCGGAGCGAGGGGCGGTCGTCCACGGTGAAGTCGATGAACGCGGGGACGCCGGCATCGCTCGCGCTGCCGGAGCGCTCGTCGCGGGGGATGATCATGTCGGCCAGCACGTGGACGGTGCGCCACTCGTGGGGGGTGAAGAACTTCGGCGCGGCGGCGGCCGCCGGCGTCGCCTCGAGGAGCGGCTCGGCCGCGGGGATGGCGCTCGCCGGCGTCGCCGCGAGGAGGCGCTCGGCGGCGGCGGGCGCGCGCCCGAGGCCGGCGGCGAGCGGCACGGCGGCGAGGAGGCCGAGCGCGTCGCGGCGGGAGATGTCGCTCACAGCGCCCTCCGCTTCATCTGGTCGGCGATGTAGGTGCTGGTGCGCATCGACAGGGCCAGGATCGTCCAGGTCGGGTTCTTGTCCGCGTTGTTGACGAACGGGCCGCCGTCGGCGACGAAGAGGTTCTTCACGTCGTGCGCCTGGCAGTACGGGTTCAGCACGGACGTCTCCGGGTCGTGGCCCATGCGGGTGCAGCCGACCTCGTGGATGATCTGGCCGCCGGCGGCGAGGCCGTAGTCCTCGTCCGGGCCGGGCATCTCGTCGGTCGGCGTGCCGCCCATCTCGTGGATCAGCGCGCGGAACGTCTGCTGCATGTGCCTGGCCTGGTTCAGCTCGGCCTGGCTCCACTTCCAGTGGAAGCGCAGCACGGGGATGCCCCAGCGGTCGACGACGTCGGGGTCGAGCTCGCACCAGCAGCGCTCGCTGGCGACCATCTCGCCGCGCCCCTCGAAGTGCACCATCGCGCCGTAGTAGCGGCGCTGGTCCTCCTTGAACGCCTTGCCGTAGCCGCCGCCGGTCCAGCGGTGCAACCCGCCGCCGAAGCCGTAGCCGGGCATGCGCCGGCCGCCGCCGATCTCGATGTGGTAGCCGCGCGGGAAGTCGAGCTTCGCGTTGTCGAGCCACCAGGGGACGTAGACGTGCATCCCGCCGACGCCGTCCTCGTTGTGCGGCGGCATGTCGAGCAGCTTCGGGATGAAGCCGGAGACGCCGACGCCGGTCGTGTCGGTCAGGTAGCGGCCGACCGTGCCGCTGGAGTTCGCGAGCCCGTCGGGGAAGAGCGACGACTTCGAGTTGAGCAGCAGTCGCGCGGACTCGCAGGCGCTGGCGGCGAGCACGACGATGCGGGCCCGGACGTGCCGGTCCGCGCCCGAGCGCTTGTCGATGTAGGCGACGCCGGTCGCGTTCCCGGCGCGGTCGATCGTGACCTCGCGCGCCATCGCCTCGGGGATGATCGTGAGGCGGCCGGTGGCGAGCGCGGGGCGGATCAGCACCTCGGGGCTCGAGAAGTTCGCGTTCACGCCGCAGCCGCGGCCGCACTGGCCGCAGTAGTGGCAGGCGGGGCGACCGTTGTGCGGGCGGGTCAGGATCGAGAGGCGGGACGGGACGACCGGGATGCCGAGCCGGGCGCCGGCCTCGGCAATCATCAGCTCGTAGCAGCGCGGCTTCGGCGGCGGGAGGAAGATGCCGTCCGGCTCGTTCGGGAACGCGGGGCCGAGCGGCGCGCCGAACACGCCGATCAGCCGGTCGACCTCGTCGTAGAACGGCTTCAGGTCGTCGTAGGAGATCGGCCAGTCGTCGCCGAGGCCGTCGATGCTGCGGCGGCGGAAGTCGTCCGGGCCGAAGCGGAGCGAGATGCGCCCCCAGTGGTTCGTGCGGCCGCCGAGCATGCGGGCGCGCCACCAGAGGAAGCGCTCGCCCGGCGCGGTGGTGTAGGGCTCGCCGTCGATCTCCCAGCCGCCGATGCAGCCGTCGAACTCGCCGAACGGCTTCTCGCGCGTGGCCGCGCCGCGGCGGGGCGACTCGTACGGCCACTTCATCATCACGCTGTCGCGCGTGGAGAACCAGAGCGGGCCGGCCTCCAGCATCACGACGTTCGCGCCGGCCCGGGTCAGGACGTAGGCGGCCATCCCGCCGCCGGCGCCGGAGCCGACGATGCAGACGTCGTAGGGTTCACGCCGCGCCGGGACCTGCATCGCGCCTCCGGGTGGTGGGTTGGGCCGTTGCGTCGGGTCCGGTCGTCGAATGGGGTGGTCCCAAAATGAGCCTCGCGGCGGGAGAC